>PWGS01000011.1 GCA_003554505.1 Desulfonatronospira sp.
CCATGGACATGGACGAGCTCATGGCCAGGCTGGTGGAGGTGCAGTACGAGCGCAACGACTACGACTTTCACCGGGGTACTTTCCGGGTGCGCGGAGACGTCCTGGAAATAATCCCGGCCTACCGCATGGAACAGGCCCTGCGCATTGAGTTTTTCGGGGACATGGTGGAATCACTGTTTGAAACCGATCCCCTAACCGGGGAGATCAAGTCCAGGCTCAAGAAAACGGTTATTTATCCGGGCAGCCACTACGTATCCGACCAGGACAACCTGCAGCGGGCCATGAACGACATCCGGGAGGAACTGCGGCACAGGCTGAACTGGTTTCAGGAGCAGAACATGCTGGTGGAGGCCCAGAGACTGGAGCAGCGGACCCAGCTGGACCTGGAGATGATCCAGGAGATGGGCTACTGCAACGGAATTGAAAACTATTCCAGGCATCTGGACGGACGCAGGCAGGGTCAGCCCCCGGCCTGCCTGCTGGATTATTTTCCGGATGACTACCTTCTGTTCATTGACGAATCCCACATCACCATTCCCCAGATCGGAGGCATGTACAACGGAGACCTGTCCCGGAAAAAGACCCTGGTGGATTTCGGGTTCAGGCTGCCTTCGGCCCTGGATAACCGGCCTCTGAGCTTTGATGAGTTCCAGGAGAGGATGGGACAGGCAGTGTACGTATCCGCAACTCCCGGCCCCTGGGAAATGGATAAGTCTCAGGGAGTTCTGGCGGAACAGATCATTCGGCCCACCGGTCTGGTGGACCCCGAAATCGAGGTGCGCCCCACCCATGGCCAGATGGATGATCTCCTGAATGAATGCCTGCAGAGGCAGGAAAACGACCAGAGAGTGCTGGTGACCACCCTGACCAAGCGCATGGCCGAAGACCTTACGGATTACCTGCAGGAGCGCGGAGTAAAAAGCAAGTACCTGCATTCGGACATAGACACCCTGGAGAGGGGGGCCATTATTCAGGCCCTCAGATCAGGGGAGTTTTACGTGCTGGTGGGGATTAATCTTCTGCGCGAAGGCCTGGACATTCCGGAAGTCTCCCTGGTGGCCATCCTGGATGCGGACAAGGAAGGCTTTCTGCGCTCCACCAGGTCCCTCATCCAGACCTTCGGCCGGGCCGCGCGCAATGTGGATGCCAGGGTGATCATGTACGCGGACAGGTTCACGGACTCCATGCGGCGGGCCGTGGACGAGACCGAGCGCAGGCGAAGCAAGCAGAAGGAATTCAACCTGGAGCACGGCATAGTCCCGGCCAGCATTGTCAAGGCCGGACCCAACACCCTGTACGAGATGCATAACCAGCCTGAACCGGAGCAGATGGGGCTGGCTGCTGAGGAGATTTCCCGGTATGGTGCTGATCCGCAAAAGCTGGAGAAGGAAATAAAGAGCCTGGAACGCAAAATGCGCAAGCTGGCCCAGGACCTGGAGTTTGAGGAGGCGGCCCGGGTCAGGGACCGCATTCAGGACTTGAAAAATGCTTTGATGGTTTAGCTTGGAAGTTAACAGTTATCAGTTAATTGTTAATTGTTACAGAACAACCCCCTGAATTAACTGCCTTATCCCAATTAACAAATAACAGATAACTGACAACAGGGTCGCGGGCATGGCCCGATTAGATTGTATGAGCAATAAAACTCCACGCATCGGCCTGCTGGGAGGCAGCTTCAATCCTGTACACATCGGGCACCTGCGTCTGTGCCTGGAGATGCTGGAACAGGCCGGCCTGGACCGGGTAGAACTGGTGCCGGCATACATCCCTCCGCACAAGGATCCTGCGGGAATTCTGCCTTTCGGTATGCGGCTGCGCATGCTGCAGGAAAGTATAGACGGTGTTGCCGGCCTGGAAGTAAACCCCCTGGAGCAGGACAGGCCCGGGCCATCCTACACCCTGGATACCCTGAAGGCATACAGGAGTGAATATCCGGAGTATGAACTCAATTTTATCCTGGGGGATAGGGATCTGTTTACATTGCCCAAGTGGCATCGTGGGCAGGAAATTGCCCGGCTGAGCAACCTGCTGGTAATAGGCAGGCAGGGCGGGCACTCTCAGGTAGGCGTTTTTGCATCCAGATTCTGGAAGGTAAGTCAACACAAAGAGAGTTGCTGGGAACTGGAAAACGGCAGACGGATAAGTTTTTACAGCGTTCCCAGGCTGGAGATCAGTTCATCCATGATCCGCTCCAGATGGCTGGCTGGACAAAGCATAGACTGGCTGGTGCCCTTCCGGGTCAGAGACATCCTGGCAGGTTCATCCGGGGAGGTACGGACTGTGTGGGAAAAAAGTTCAGCACAGGCTGCAAAGACCTCTGTCCACTGTTAGCGACTTTAGCCACGTTCCCTGACCCCTGTCTTCTGTCCTCTGATCTCTGACCTCTGAGCTCTAATCCCTGGCCTCTGATCCCTGACTTCAGCGGCTGCAAACCGGCATCCTGCCGGTAGACTACACGCCTCAGGAGCCGTTATGGCCAATGGTTACATTTTCGCCCTGAACAATAACCGGAACCTTGCGCTTGCCTCCTGACAGTTCCAGCATTTTCTGCAGTTCCTCCGGTTTTTCCACAACATCCACGTAGTCGTGATCTTTATAAGCCTCACGGGCCTTATTGGTAAAGGGTC
>PWGS01000118.1 GCA_003554505.1 Desulfonatronospira sp.
AACATCCACAAACCAGAACTGGATAAAGCTTACATCATACTCCTTGACCGCCTTGATAACATCATCGGGATTTTTGCAGTTAAAAACTGGTACGTCCATTTTGTGCCTCCTTAAATAGTTTCTTGCATCAAGCTTTCCCCGTGACATTACATTTTTCGGGCCAAGCATATTTTTATTCTTTTATTTCGAAGTGTTATGCGTGGAAGCGGGCAGAGGTGCCCGGGCTGGGGCTACAGGCGTTTACAGTTTTGTAAGGTGCAGGGGTGTATTACAGGGGCTGGTTTGCAATTTTGTCAAAAAAGAGGAATTGAAGATTTTTGCAAAACAGGAGGCAGAGTTTTTTCTGAAAAAGGGGGAGGGCTGGAAAAAGGTTTGAACAGGAAGGTGCTGCGTAGCACACCAGGGAGGCAGGCCATGAAAGATATGTCCTGCCCGCGGCACAGCACTCTTGTGGCGGGCAAAACATGGCCCGGGAAAAGTGCTGCCGGGGAACCCGGCTCAGTCCTCCTGCTGGTCCGGGGCCTGGTCCAGAGTGCACAGGTGGCAGATTCCGGATACTTTTTTCAGTTCCAGAACAAAGGATATGCCCGCCCCGGGCTTGTCCAGATGCCCGGCGTCCATGATAGCCTGATGCACTTTTTCCGAGATGTCCTGGGAAACAATGGTCAGAATCACCTCTTTTTCCGGCTGGATGGGTATGCCCAGCAGCGTCTTGGTTTCCCGGATGCCGGTGCCCCGGCCGTAGATAATGGTACCGCCCTCTGCTCCGGCTTTTTTGGAGGCCTTGATTATGGGCTCGCTTGTATTTTTATTTACAATAGTGACTATGAGATCAAAGTTGTCCATGCCTGTCACTCCCTTCTGGTCTTGAGATTTATAAGAACCCCCACGGTCATCACCGACAGAATAGGGGCCAGCGCCACCAGGGCAATGAGGCCGAAACCATCGTGTATGGCGCTTCTGCCTTCCATGGCCTCGGCCAGGCCCAGGGCGATGGCCATGACAAAGGTCACTGTCATGGGGCCGGTAGCCACCCCCCCCGCGTCAAAGGCAATGGATATGAAAGACTGTTCGCTGAACTTCATCATCACCAGGGCCAGGACATAGCCTGGGAGCAGGATATAGTATATGGAAAATCCGTAAATGATCTTACCCATGCCCATGGATACGAAGATGCCCACACCCAGGGACAGGGTGATGAGCATAAAAAGCTGACCCAGGCTTCCTGCAGAAGCCCTTTCAACATTAAGACATAAAATACGAACCGCCGGCTCGGCAATAGGGGCTACCAGGCCCAGAACAAAACCAATGGGAATCAGGATCCAGAGGTTTTCAAAATTATTCATGATTTCGCCCATCTCAGCGCCCACCGGCATAAAGCCCACCTCCACGCCCTGAAGAAAAAGAGTGAGGCCTGCAATGGCCAGTACAACCCCTTTAAACAGGTTGACGACATACTGGCGGTCCAGCTTCAGATAGGCCAGCTGAAAAAATATGAAGAAAGCTATAAGCGGGCCTATGGCCAACAGTACATTGCCCAGGACATGTCTGACGTCCAGAAATTCAAGGATAAGAGAAGTCATGAATAGATTATCCCCAGAATCATTACACTTAACACCGGTCCAATGGAAGCCAGACCGATGAGTCCGAAGCCGTCGTTAAAAGAGGACCTGCCTCCAAGTACAGCCGTCACCCCAAGGCCCAGGGCCAGGATAAAGGGTACTGTGATGGGCCCTGTGGTCCCTCCGCCGGCGTCAAAGGAGATGGGCACAAAATCAGTTGGGGTGAAGTAGGACAGGATCAGGATCACTGTATATCCACCAGCGAAGATGTAGGCGATGGGCACATTGAACACTATGCGCAGCATGGCCAGAGAAACAAATATGGCCACACCCAGGGCCACGAAAAGAACCAGGATATATCGGCTTACCAGTCCTTCGGAAACCGTATCCACATACCCGGCCAGGACCCATACGTCGGGTTCGGCCATGGTTACGGCATAGCCCAGGATGAAGGCGAAAAAGAGAAGAAAGATAAGCGAGCCGTGCTTGGGAAGTTCCGCGCCGATGGCCTCGCCCATGGGCAGAAGCCCTATCTTGACTCCCTGCAGAAAGAGCAGCAGACCGGACATGACGAAAAGGACCCCGATGAGAAAGCGGGCGAATTCCTCCCAGGGCATGGAGATGAGAAACACCTGCAGCAGGATTACCACCGCGGTTATGGGCAGCACCGCCTGAACTACCTCAACAAGTCCTTCCTTGAATTCATTGGTCATGGGTTTTTTCTATATTAAAGAAGGGACGTTTTCAACTGGAATATGGAGGACAGGGAAGAAGGCATGGAGCATGGGGCATGGGGCATGGGGGAGGGGGCAGGGAGCATGGGGAAGAAATGATGAACGATTTTTTTTCAATCTGGAAAAGGCCTGTAAATTTTTTTGGGGAAGGCCCGGGTGATAATGCCTCAAGGGCATGCCCGGGCCTAGTTGTGTTGCCGGTCTGAATCAGATGGCTTCGTCTCCGGACTCTCCGGTCCTGATGCGGATGGCGTTTTCCACACTGTAGACGAATATCTTGCCGTCGCCCACCTTGTCGGTCCTGGCCGCCTTTATGGCGGCCTCCACGGC
>PWGS01000254.1 GCA_003554505.1 Desulfonatronospira sp.
ACCATTCTGGCTGAATCCAGGCGCATGGAAAGGATGGTCCGGGATGCAAGCAGCTACAACGAGGTTTTTCACCGTCATTCGGCATGGACCTCTGTTTTTCTGCAGGAAATGGTGCAGGAAGTTCTGGAGGAGTGCAGACAGCGCTATTCCCTTGAGAACCTGAATCTGCAGACCGGCTATGCGCCGAAGGCAAGGAAGGTTCTGGGAAACCCTGAAGAGTACCGCCTTATGTTCAGGCATCTGCTGGCCAATGCCTTTGAGTCAGTGGATCCCGAGAATCCGGTCATCAGCGTGCAGACCTCCCTGGATCCGGGAGCCTCCATGTATGTGCTGGTGGAAATATTTAATACAGGCAAACTCTCTGGTACAGATGAAATGGAAACTCTGTTTACACCTTTTTTTTCCACCCGGGCCATGGGCACCGGGCTGGGGCTGCCCATAGCCAGAGTGGTGGCCCAGAAGGTAAAGGGAAACATCATGCTCTATCCCGCCTCCAATGGCGGCGTGGTTTGCCTGGCCAGTCTGCCTCGGGGAGGCCTGGATTGAGGTAATTGGGGGTTGGGAAGATTTGGCCTGGCTGTAATGCAAAGAGAGTCAGGGCGGCCGGGAACAAGGCTGAACTTCAACTTATACAGGATGGATATGTATGGAATATAAGGCTATTAACCCTGCTACCGGGGAGGAACTGTGCACTGTTGCCTGCATAAGCTCCCGGGAGCTTGAGAACGCTGGGGAAGACAGCTTCCAGGCATACCTCAAGTGGCGGGAGACAGATTTTGAATACCGTGCAGGGCTTGTACGCTCTGCTGCGGATATTTTGAGACAGAACAGTGAGAAATATGCAGGGATTATCACCAGGGAAATGGGCAAGCCCGTTGTCTCGGCCAGGGGTGAGATAGACAAGTGTGCCCGGCTCTGTGACTTTTATGCAGAACATGCCGCGGGTTATTTATCCGACGAAGAGGTGGCATTGGAAAGCGGCAGAAGCTTTGTGACCTGCAATCCGCTGGGTCCTGTGCTTGCGGTCATGCCCTGGAATTTTCCCTTCTGGCAGGTGCTGCGCTTTGCTGTTCCCGCGCTCTTGGCCGGCAACACCTGCCTGCTTAAGCATGCGGCCAATGTACCCGGCTGCGCTGCCGAGGTTGAAAAGGTCCTGCTGCAGGCGGGTCTGCCCAGGGCGGTTTTCTCCACCCTTTTTATCAACAAGGACCAGGCCCTGGAAATCCTGGGGGACAGGCGCATCAGAGGTGCCACCCTTACTGGAAGCGTGTCCGCCGGCAGGGCAATAGCAGAGCGTGCAGGCAGCATGCTCAAAAAAACCGTGCTGGAACTGGGGGGAAGCGACCCTTACCTGGTTCTGGAGGACGCGGACCTGGATCTTGCAGCCCGGACATGCGCCGCAAGCAGGCTCATGAACAACGGGCAGACCTGTATAGCATCCAAGAGGATCATAGTGGTGCAAAAGGTCTACGATGGTTTTATGGATCTGTTTCTGCAGGAAATGGCCCGGGCGAACATGGCAGATCCCATGCATGATGACTGCACCCTGGGGCCCATGGCCAGGGAAGACCTGCGCCGGGAACTGCACGGCCAGGTGGAACGTTCCGTAGGGCAGGGAGCAAGGCTTGAGCTTGGGGGATATATTCCCGAAGGTCCCGGATTCTGGTATCCCGGCACGGTTCTGTCCGGGGTGAAGCCCGGCATGCCTGCTTTTGAGGAGGAACTCTTCGGGCCCGCAGCTGCAGTTATAAGCGCAGATGATGAAAGAATGGCAATTGAGCTGGCCAACAGGTCCAGATTCGGCCTGGGATCAGCGGTGTTTACCCGGGATATCGAGAGAGGCCTCAGGATCGCTTCCAGGGAGATTGAAGCGGGCTCCTGCTTTGTAAATGCCATGGTCCAGTCGGATCCCAGACTGCCCTTTGGAGGCATTAAAGACAGCGGATACGGCCGCGAGCTTTCCGCTCAGGGTATCAGGGAATTTACCAATATCAAGACGGTGTGTGTAAAGTAGGCTTTATTGTCCCGGCAGGCAGGGTGTAGTTGATGGAAGCCTTGTGGCAGTATTTTCTGGTCTTTGTCTTTTCGGCAACCCCCTGGATAGAGATCCTGCTGGTAATACCCGCAGCACTGGCCATGGGGCTGGATCCCTGGCTGGTGGGCATCCTGGCCTTTGCCGGAAATACCGCACCGATATTTATCATGGTGTACGGCTATGACCTGTGGCGCAAATGGAGGGCGGAGAAGGCAAAAGGCTATGCAAGACCGGCTTCCAGGCGCAGAAGGAGGGCTTTAAGAATCTGGAACAGGTACGGTCTTCCGGGGCTGTCTCTGCTGGCACCGGCTCTTACCGGGATCCACCTGGCCGTTCTCATTGCCCTGGCCTTCAGGACTTCAAAAAAAGATCTTCTGGTGTGGATGAACCTCAGTCTGGTGGCCTGGACCACTGGCCTGACCCTGGGAGTTTATTTCGGTATTGAAGGCCTGCGGTTTTTAACCGGCTGAGTATACTTTTAATTATGCAAGGAGAGCCACTTGAAAATTGGAATTAGTACATGCCTTCTGGGCGAAAACGTGCGTTATGACGGAGGGCACAAACTGGACAGGTACCTGCGGG
>PWGS01000002.1 GCA_003554505.1 Desulfonatronospira sp.
CGGTGCGGGCTCACGTGCCCATGGCCGAGATGCTGCAGTACGCCCAGGATCTGCGCTCCATGACCGGAGGCCAGGGGACATTCACCATGGAGTTTGCCCATTACGAGGAATGCCCGGGTCCTATAGCGGAAAAGGTCATTGCCGAAAACAGCGCCCAGGAAGCCTGAGGTCAGAAGTCAGAGGCCCACGCTGACCACGCTAACCACGCTAAGAAGCGTGGCAGGCATAAAAATCAAAGAGTTATAAAGAAGTCCTTAAGAACTGAAGCCTGTATTTTGACTTTTTGCAGTCACATCATGATGTTCAGCAACTGAAGAACAGTAAATCCGGTGTCCCGGTTTTTATCTGCAAAAGCCCCTGGTTTTTCTTTGCTTTGAGGAGGCTTGCTCACGGAGTTGAGCCTGCAAAGAGAGTCCGGGGGCTTTTTTGCTTTGCCTCGAACTTGTGTTTTTGATAGAAATAAGATATATTTTTATGTTAATTTGAAATCGTTTTCAGACCCGGAAAGCCTGCGCAGTCAGGCTGAATCCGGCTTTTGGAGTGTAAATGCCAGACAAGGAAGATTACGTCACCCTGACTCCTCTGGGGGGGCTGGGTGAAATAGGACAAAACTGCATGGTCCTGGAGACATCCAGTACCATGGTCCTTATAGATTGCGGGCTCATGTTCCCGGACGATTTTCTGCTGGGTGTGGACGTGGTCATACCCCGTTTCGATTATGTTATTAAAAACAGGGACAAGCTTAAAGCCATCATCCTCACCCACGGACACGAAGATCATATCGGTGCCCTGCCCTGGCTTCTGCCCTATGTAGATGCCCCTGTATACGGTTCGCGCTTTACCCTCAAGCTGGGGGAAAATAAGCTCAGGGAGTTCAATCTGCTGGAGTACACGCGTTTGGAGGTGGTTGACCACAAGACCCTCCTGCAGCTGGGGGATCTGACCTTCAATTTTTTTCAGGTCTGTCATTCCATTATTGAAGGCTTTGGAATGGGCATTGAGACCCCTGTGGGCAGGATGGTGCATACCGGGGATTTCAAGCTGGACCCTGAGCCCCTGGACGGGCATTTTACCGACCTGGAAGCCTTTGCCGATTTTTCCGGAGCAGGGGTGCAACTGATGCTTTCCGACTCCACCAATGTGGAGCGGGAAGGCTATGCCCTCACCGAACGAGAGATCAAGGACTCCCTGGGCAGGATATTTGCCGAGGCCCGGGGCAGGATACTGGTTACTCTTTTTTCCAGCCATATCCAGAGGATGCAGGAGATATTCGACCTGGCCCTGGAGCATGGACGCAAGGTGGCTGTCAGTGGGAAAAGCCTGGCCTCAAACATAGAGATGGCTATGGAAGAAGGCTTTATGCGGGTCAATTCCGGGACATACTGCAGCCTGGATGAGATAGCGGGTGTGGATGACTCGCGCACAGTGCTGCTCCTTACCGGCTCCCAGGGTGAGCCTCTTTCCGCCCTGACCCGCCTGGCCCTTGGAGAGCACCGTCAGCTCAAGGTCAAGCCCGGGGATACAGTGCTCATGTCTTCCAGGATAATTCCCGGCAACACCAAGGCCATCACCAAAGTGATAAACAACCTCTACCGCCTGGGCGCGGAGGTGTATTACGAAAAGGTCCGGGCCATTCACGCCTCGGGGCATGCCCACAAAGAAGAGCTCAAGACCATGCTCAAAACAGTCAACCCCAGGTTTTTTATACCGGTGCACGGCGAGTACCGGCACCTGTTCAAGCATGCCTCCCTGGCCAGGGAGTGCGGAGTGGCTCCGGAAAGAAGCCTTATCGTTGAAAACGGTCAGCCGGGGACCTTTTTGCAGGACAGCATCCGCCTGGAAGACAGAATCCCCTCGGACTCCACCCTTGTGGACGGCAAAGGCGTGGGCGACGTGGGTCACACAGTGCTCAAGGAAAGGCATATCCTGGGCGGGGAGGGCCTGGTAATCGTGGTCATGGTCATAAGCGAAAACTCCGGGGAAATGGTTATGGGCCCCAGGATCCTGTCCAGGGGCTTTATCTTTGAACAGCAGTACGACCATATTCTGGAAGACGCCAAATGCCTGCTCCTGGATGTTTTTGAAAATGTTCCCCCGGGAGAAAGCAAGAAGCTGGAAGAAAAGATCCGTTCCACCCTGCGCAAGTTTTTCCGCAAAATCCTGGGGCGGGACCCCATAGTGGTTCCCCTGGTCATCAGAGTTTAGCCCGGGGCTTTTTTGGGGACTGGTCAAGGGCCTGCATACCTGCGGAAAAATTTTTCCAGGCAGTCCAGGTAAATCTCCCGGCTCTGTTTGTATCCGGAGTTGTGGTCTCCCTGGATTTCCAGAAAGTATCTGGGTTCCAGGGCATTAGAGTACAGTTCCCGGCCGTGCCTGTAGGGCACGATCTCGTCCTGGGGGCTGTGGATGACCAGTACCGGGGCGGAAAAGTCCTGCAGCTTGGAACCGGTGTCGTAGCTGTACCTGGACAGCAGTTTTACGGGGAGAAAAGGCATGAGGTCCCTGCCCAGTTCCGGGACACTCAGGAAGGTGGACTCCAGGATTACTCCGGCGGGCTTCTGGTGAACGGCCAGTTCCGCTGCCACCGCGCCTCCCAGGGAGCGGCCCATGA
>PWGS01000260.1 GCA_003554505.1 Desulfonatronospira sp.
ATTCTCCGGGGCGGGTGCGTGATGTATTGCGGGGTGTGTTAAGAGCGAGGGAGCGAGAGGGAGAAAAATATTAGTAGGGTGTGAAGAGTGAGTGGAAGGGTGATGGTGAGACTACGTAAAAGCATAAAACAGCCATGATAGATTATGAAAAGAGCCTGAACCCGGCGCAGCTGGAGGCGGTGACTACTCCCCAGGGGCCGGTGCTGGTTATTGCCGGCGCGGGCAGCGGCAAGACCCGGACCATTGTTTACCGCCTGGCCTACCTTGTTGAACAGGGGGTGCCTCCAGAGAGTATCCTGCTTCTAACCTTCACCCGCAAGGCCGCCTCCCAGATGCTGCGGCGCGCCGGAGAGCTTTTGAACCGGGAGATGGGCATGGTCAGCGGGGGGACTTTTCACGGGTTCAGCTATATGATCCTGAAGAAGTTCGCCCCGGCCCTGGGATTCCCCCAGGGGTTCTCGGTAATGGATGCCCCGGACGCTGAGGAGCTTTTCAAGGGCGTGCGCAATGAGCTGAAAGCAGGACAGGGGGACAAATCCTTTCCCCGCAACCGCACAATCCTTTCTTATCTGAGCAAGGCCCGCAACAAGGAATTATCCCTGCAAAGCATTATCGAATCCGAGGCAGCCCACCTGCATAACTACCTGGAAGACCTAAAAAAGCTGGAAGAAGCCTATTTTTTGGAGAAACAAAAGCAGGCCCTGCTGGATTTTGACGACCTTCTTTTTTTCCTGGAAAGGCTTCTCACGGACAACTCCGAGGTCCTGGAGTACGTGCGCAGCGTGTATGGCTACGTCATGGTGGACGAGTACCAGGACACCAACCTGGTCCAGGCCAGGCTGGCCCGGCTTATCGCCTCGGAGCAGGGCAATATTATGGTAGTGGGGGATGACGCCCAGTCCATCTACGGCTTCCGCGGGGCTGACGTGGGCAATATCCTGGATTTTCCGCGCACCTTTCCAGGGGCCAGGGTGATCAAGCTGGAGCAGAACTACCGCTCCACCCAGCCGGTGCTCAGTCTCACCAACTGTATCCTGTCCAGCATGGGCCAGAAATACGAAAAAAATCTCTTTTCCACCCGCACCGACGGGGCCAGGCCGGAGCTCATCACCCCGTCAAGCGACATGGCCCAGGCCGGGGCTGTTCTTTCCCGGGTGGAGGAGCTCAGCAGCAGGTACCCTCTGCACGATATAGCTGTTCTTTTCCGGGCGGCATACCATGCCTATCCCCTGGAGGTGGAGCTGAACAAGGCTTCCATCGGCTATCAGAAGTTCGGGGGCATGAAGTTTTCCGAGGCGGCGCATATCAAGGATGTCTTGTCCCTGATGCGCATGGTCCAGGACCCTCCGGAGATCCTGGCCTGGAAGAGGGGGCTGGGGCTTTTGAAGGGGGTGGGTCCCAAGACCGCCCAGCGCCTGTACCAGGCCTACTGCACCTCTTTGACCTCAGGGGACGGTTCGGAGCTGAAAAAGTTCGAGTCCAAAAACGAGCAGTTTGCAGGACTCATGGAGCTTCTGCGCAGGCAGAAGAACCTGCCGGCCAGTCCTTCCAGTTTTTTGACCGAGGTGCTGGAGTTCTATCGACCCTTCCTGGAGGAAAAGCACATGGAGGACCTGCCCAGGCGGCTAAGCGGCCTGGAGCAGCTGGAGCAGATAACCTCTGCCTACAATCACCTGGAAGCCTTTCTGGCGGACATGGTCCTGGAAAATTCCGACCCGGTGGGGATGCAGGCCAGGGAAGACGCCCTGGTACTGTCCACCATTCATTCGGCCAAAGGGCTGGAGTGGTCTGCGGTGCTGTTAATAGACCTGGTGGAGGAGCGCTTCCCCTCCAGGCGGGCCATGCAGGACCCGGATGACATGGACGAGGAACAAAGGCTTTTATACGTGGCCTGCACCCGGGCCAGGGATTACCTGGGACTTTTTGTGCCTCAGAACATCTACCAGCGAAGCACCGGCTTCAACCAGCGGGTCTGGCCCAGTCCCTTTGTGCGGGAAATCGATACGTCTTTGTACAGCAAGGTGAAAGAGCAGGCCGGAATTTTCTCCGGGGCAAAAAAGAATCCGCAAGGTGATCAAGAAAAACTGCCGGGGGAGGTAAGCCCCCGGTCCAGCAGGCGCAGCCAGACGTCAGCTGTGCCGGCGGGGGGGTACTGCCGGCACAAGGTCTTCGGCCGGGGCAAGGTGGTTCAGGCCCTGCCGCCCAACAAGTACAAGGTCAATTTCCCCGGGGTGGGGCTCAAGACCATAAGCGGTGACTACCTGAATTTTGAAGAATAATCCATAAACCAACCATTGCTTATGCTTAAATCCGAAGATCATTTTCTGGAAATAGTCAACAGCCTTTTCCCCATGGAGCATCCGCACATGCTGGTGGGCAGGGGGGACGACTGTGCAGTGCTCAAATGTCCTGCAAGCCTGTGCATGAGCAGTGATCTTTTTCTGGAGGATGTGCATTTCAGGACCAGGTACTTCACCCCGGAAGACATAGGGCACAAGGCCCTGGCGGTGAACTTAAGCGACCTGGCGGCGGGCGGGGCCAGGCCCCTGGGCTTCAACCTCAATCTCATCTGGCCGGTATACCTGGACGAGGAATTCTGCAGAAGCATGC
>PWGS01000292.1 GCA_003554505.1 Desulfonatronospira sp.
GTCGTTTTATGATGTCGGTCTGGTGCCCAAGCTGAACGTTCTGGAGGCCCAGGTGGACGTGTCCGAAGCTGAACAGGATCTCATTTCCGCCCGGAACCGGGTGGAGACCCTGGAGTCCAGGCTGAACATGCTTCTGGGGCTTCCCCGGAACATGGAGGTGCAGTACGAGGGCCGTCTGGAGTTCGTACCCTTCACCCTGGACCTGGATGAGTCCAGGGACAGGGCAATGCAGAACCGCCCGGACATATTCATAGCCGATAAAAGCATTCAGATGGCCCTGAAAGACGAGCGCATCACCGCCAGTGATATGTATCCCCATGTGGGGGCCAGCTTTGATATCTTCCGCCGCGGGGACGATCCCACGGTAAGCGGCTCTGCCATGCAGGACAGAAGCGAATGGAGGGCCGGGGTACAGATGCAGTGGACCCTTTTTGAATGGGGCAGGACATATTACGCCCGGGAGCAGGCCAGGCAGGAGACCCGGCAGCTGGTGGCCGAGTATGAGGACCTTTTGCAGAATGTTTCATTCGAGGTCAAATCCGATTACCTGCTCATTCAGGAAAGCCGTCAGAGAATCAAGGTGGCCAGGCAGGGAGTGGAAGAGGCCAGGGAAAGCTACCGCATGGCCCAGGCCAGGTACGAGGCCCAGGTTGGTACAAGCACCCAGGTACTGGACGCTCAGGCCAATCTCACTGCAGCCGAGGCCAGGCTGATAGCTGCGGAATCGGACTTTCTCAAGGCAGTGGCTTCCATCTACCGGGCCATGGGCGAAAAGAATATAAGCCTCAGCGCAAAGTAGCCAGGTTATGCCTGAAACTTTTTTATACAATCGCTGCGGCGCAAAAAGAACCGTGTGTTAGTAGTCCCATTTTTTCGGGAGCTATTTTCCGATGTCCAACATGATTGCGCCTTATCTGCTTACAGCCCTGGCAGTTCTGCTCATCAGCGGTTTTTCAGGTTGTCTTCCCGTGGAAGAAGATCAGCCGGAGGATGTGGTCAGGCCGGTCAAGCTCATGCAGATTAAGAAGCCTTCCCCGGAAATGAACCGGGTGTTGCCGGGAAAGATAACTCCGCAGCGCGAAACCCGGATGTCTTTTCGGGTGGCCAGTGAACTGCAGAGCCTGGAAGTGGACACAGGAGACTATGTCCAGAAGGGCCAGGTGGTGGCCAGGCTGGATCCCAGGGATTTCAGACTGGCGGTTCAAAATTTCGAGGGCAGCCTGGGAGAGGCCAGGTCCAACCTCAAAGCCATGCAGGAGGGGGCCAGAACCGAAGACGTTATTTCCCTGGAGGCGGAACTCAGGGCCGCCAGGTCCGCGGTACGGGAGAGACAACTGCAGTACCGCCGGCATAAAGAGCTGTATGAGCAGGGAGCTGTGGCCAGGGCCGAGCTGGACCGGGCCGAGACCGCCCTGGAAGAGGCCCTGGGCCGCAAGCGCCACCTGGAAATGGAGCTGCAGAAGGCCCTTCTGGGGGCCAGGGACGAAGACATCCAGGCCATGAAGTCCAGGATTGAATCTCTGGAAGCAGCCCTGGAAGAGGCCCAGAGCGCGTTGAAGGACTCGGTGCTGCGGGCGCCCTTTTCAGGGTATATCGCTGAAAAGCATGTAGAAAACCATGAAAATATCTCCGCAGGCCAGCCTGTGGCCACCCTCCAGGATCTGACCCGGGTGGAGGTTGAATTCGGACTTCCGGAGCAGCTGGTGGTTCAAAAGGATGATATCCAAGAGGTCTACTGCATTCTGGATGCATACCCGGGTTTTCCCCTGCCGGCCAGGCTCAAAGAGGTCTCTCCCGATGCCAGGGAACTGAGCTACAAGGCCACAGCAATTCTCACCGTGCCCGAGAATATCCGGACCCTGCCTTCCATGGCCGCTCAGGTACATATAAATATAGTCCCTGATGAAGACGGTGATCATCTGGTGACGATACCGGAGACAGCACTCTTTACGGACAGCCAGGGCAAAGACCGGGTATGGGTGTATTATCCCGGGAGTTCCAGGGTGCAGTCCAGGCAGGTGCGTACCGGGGAGCTGACCTCCGCCGGGGTGCAGGTGCTCTCCGGTCTTGGGGCCGGGGACCTGGTGGTGACTGCCGGGGCCCATTTCGTCCAGGAGGGGCAGAAAGTACGGCCTCTGGAATAACCCCAGCCGGCAGCCACTATGATGAATATTGCAGAACTGGCCATCACCAAAAAAAGCTTCTTTCTGTTCCTCACCCTGGTGCTGACCATTGCCGGAGTCGTTGCCTATTTCAGCCTGGGCAAGCTGGAAGACCCCGAATTCACCATCAAAACCGCGGTAATCATTACTCCCTATCCTGGAGCTTCCCCCGCAGAAGTGGAAAACGAGGTCTCGGACCTTGTGGAAAAAGCAGTCTTGCGCCTGGATCAGTTGGATTACGTCCAGACCGAGTCCCGCCCGGGAGTCTCCATTGCCCACGTACATCTCCAACAGGACATCCCTGCAGCAGAGGTCCCACAGCACTGGGACCGTCTCAGGCACAGGATAGCCGATATCCGGCCCGATCTTCCCCCGGGAGCGGGCACTCCCGACATCATAGACGATTTCGGGGATGTATACGGAGTGCTCATCGCCCTCACCGGA
>PWGS01000105.1 GCA_003554505.1 Desulfonatronospira sp.
CCCAGATCTCTTTGCAGATAGGTATAGCTGTAATTTTTCAGCCACTGCCTGCGTTCAAAATCTTCAAGCTCCAAAAGTGCGGGCATCCCTCCCCAGTTAAGGCTGTACTCTTCTGTTTGCCTTAAATACGCATCTTCTTTTTCTAGCAGTACAGGGGGGCAGCTTTTTAAGACTGTCTCCAATGATTCATTGCCCAGAAGATGGTAAATAAGGGGAAGGCGGACATGTTCCGAGTTAAAAGGGGTCTTGATTTCAGACTGCAGAAGCGGCCAGAGTTCGTAGAAAAAAGCCCTGCCGGCCAATGACTCCCTGATTTTCTTTAAGAGCAGGATCTGGCTGGATCCGGTTAATAAACTAAAGTCTATGTCACCTTCATCAAAAGCAAATTTTACCTTTTCAAAAATTTCCGGCAATTTTTGAGCTTCATCTATTAAGGCATTGCCCACACTTTCAGACCAGAGGGTACTGGAAACACCTCTTATGATTTCCCTGTTTTCCGGGGCATCAAGATTTATGTAAGCCAGATCCGGATAGAGATTTCTGACCAGGGTAGTCTTGCCGGTTTGCCTGGCCCCGGTGAGCACTGCGATCCGATTTCTGGACGCTTCAGGCAGGGTTTGTTTTAAAAAACGAAAGCGAAGTGAATTTATTTGCATGTTCGTATATTAAGCTGTAAAATTTACGACGTCAACTGTAATTTTACATTCAATTTACCTGTAAATATCGGCAAAGAGATCACCTGCCCGGTCTGTGTGTCTCCTGACATTTTCAGTTAATCCATTGACATGCGTTATTTCTCCTTGCTCAACTTACCTTAAGACTTTTATCAGAACGCACGGTCAAGCCCTGATTACCTCTCTGGAGCAGATATAGACCGTTAATGACCCACCAACCCTGCGCCACAGAAGATCACCCGGTGTTTCCTTGAACGGTATCCCTCATTGCCGGCCGGGTATCCTGGTTACCAGCGTCCACCAGGTCAAGGGACTGGAATTTTCAGGGTTAATCATCTGGAACCCGCATCAAAAAGCCTGCCCGGATACATCAGCCGGGCGTAACCTGCTTTATGCGGCCCTGACCAGAGCCGGGAAAAAGCTGACCGTATATTACCACCAGCCCCTGACTTCTTTGCTGGTGCAGTATTGACAGGCCGCGATATGTGTTTCAGCCTGTGTCTTTGCTGTGGATTTGCTCCCTCCGGCTCTCAAGAGCATGAAAGAGCTGGTTATTTCCCTCAGAGATGGGGCCACTTAAGCAGGTTTTCCGGAAATGGAAGCAGAAGTCATAGGAGAGTTCAATAAGCACATCATACAGGAGTGGGGGTATACAGGGATATTTGTTTCTTCCTTCCTGGCTGCAGATGAAATCATAATGCCTTTTGGCGGTTTTTTATCAGGCACCGGCATTTTGAACCTGCATCTCATCATATTTTTGGGCGCAATAAGTGCAAACCTGGGATCACTTCTAGTGTATGCAGCAGCCAGAATTCTGGGCAGAGAAAGGCTGGAGCGCTTTTTAACCGGTCCAGGGCGATTCCTTTTGATTGACAAAAAAAGCCTGGATAAGGGGCTGTACTATTTTAAAAAACACAGTGTACTGTTTTTATTTTTCAGCCGTTTTTTCCCGGTTGCCAGGAACTTGGGACCAATTCCAGCCTGGTTGATCAGGATGAATGTTTTGTCGTTCTCATTGGTTGTATTCTGCGGCTGTCTCCTGCGAAACAGTCTGCTGGCGCTCGGTGGCTATACTCTGGGATCCAACTGGTATCATCTGTCAGAATGGTTTGGTCATTTCGGCACTCTTGTACTGGCCTTACTCATCGGCATAGCGGCCTTTTTCTTCCTGAAGAAGGCCGGGGAAAGGATTTTATATCGATAAAACCACCTGCCACCTTCTTCTAAAAATTTCCTGGCGTTATCTCCAGCCAGGCTGCTTTCCTCCTACATTGTCATAAAATATATCCGAACCAAGCTTAAATAGTCTTAAAATTAAACTTTGATTGAATTTTTCCAGCGACACTTCTGCAACAGAGGTAAGGGTGCCAGGATAATCAAAAATAAACCTACAGCGACACTGATTTGTACCTCAAAGGGACTGGCTCTTCCGGCACCCACTTGAAGCTGAAATCAGGCCTGGGTGGCACAAAATAACATTCAAGAGTGTGCCGGAGTGCCTGTCCCTAATTTCATAGAGATAGTTGCAGCTTCTGCTTTGAACTCTCCAAAAAGCCTCTGCCTCAGCAGTCTGACGTCATGGGAAACAATCTAAAGCAGATATCCGGCCCGGGTAAAATCAATGCATAGAAGACACTCTCAGCCCATGCGGGAAGCGAAACGGCACTGGCAAAGCGTTGCTACTGGGTTAACCGCCAAAATTTATTCCAGCTTATATTTAT
Source organism: Desulfonatronospira sp. (assembly GCA_003554505.1). GTDB lineage: Bacteria > Desulfobacterota > Desulfovibrionia > Desulfovibrionales > Desulfonatronovibrionaceae > Desulfonatronospira. Next base: position 2,396 of record PWGS01000105.1, read on the forward strand.
GCAGCTTGCGGTACAAGGTGCGCCGGGAAATGCCCAGGATGCGCGCCGCATCGGTCCTGTTCCCCCTGGCAGTCTGCAGGGCGCGGGCAAGACTTTCCCGGCATACTTTCTGGCCGGATTTCTGAAAATGTCCCTGGGTATCATGGATCCTGAGTTCATACGGCAAGTGCTCCGGTCCGATCATCCCTCCGGGACAAAGCAGGGCTCC
>PWGS01000021.1 GCA_003554505.1 Desulfonatronospira sp.
ACTGGCCTTACAATCTGTACACCATGGTCCACGGGCGCAGCCCGGAGCACTGCACCCGGGTAGTTCATGAACTGGCCCTGGAAACAGGTTTGGACCAGTTCGAAATGCTTTTCAGCTACAAGGAGCTTAAAAAAACCTCCATGAGCTATTTTTAAGTTTTTCCGGCTTTAAACCAAAAAATCAAACAGCATCGAGGTATTTATGAGTATTTCCCAGGATCTTTTCAATACTGCCAGAGAACTGATTCCCGGCGGCGTCAACAGCCCGGTCAGGGCCGGGAGTGTGGGCATGCACCCCCTGTTCATTGCCAGGGCCCAGGGGGCTTACATGTATAGCCAGGAAGGAGACCCCTATATCGATTATGTCATGTCCTGGGGGCCCATGATCCTGGGCCACAACCATCCCCGGGTGCGCAGTGCCCTGGAAGCTGCCCTGCAAAACGGCACCAGCTTCGGAGCCCCCTGCAAACCCGAAATAGATCTGGCTCAAGAAATTATTGATGCTCTGCCGGGCGTGGAAATGGTGCGCATGGTCAATTCCGGAACCGAGGCCACCATGTCCGCCCTGCGTCTGGCCCGGGGATATACGGGCAGATCCAGGGGGATTAAATTTACCGGGTGTTTCCATGGCCACGTGGACGCCTTTCTGGCCAGCGCAGGATCCGGAGCGGTGAGCATTCCCGGCACTCCCGGGGTCCCGGATGAAGTGGTGGCCCAGACCCTGCTGGCGGATTACAACAACCTGGAACAGGTCCAGGAGCTGTTTTCGAAATACGGCTCAGACATTGCAGCCATTTTTGTGGAGCCCGCAGCCGGTAATATGGGGCTTGTTCCACCTCGGCCGGGTTTTCTGGAAGGGCTGCGCAAGCTGGCGGATGAGCATGGCGCGCTGCTGGTCTTCGACGAGGTGATCACCGGATTCAGGCTCTCCTATTCCGGAGCCCAGGGCTATTATAACGTGATCCCGGATCTCACCTGCCTGGGAAAGATCATCGGAGGTGGACTCCCTGTCGGGGCCTACGGAGGCAAGCGTGAAATCATGAACAAGATCGCCCCGGCTGGAGAGGTTTATCAGGCAGGGACCCTGGCCGGGAATCCTCTGGCCATGACCGCCGGACTGACAACCCTGCAGGGCCTTAAAGAACAGGATTATGCCTACCTGGAGGAGAAAACCAGGGAGCTGGCTCAAAAGCTCAAAGAGGTTCTGCAAGAAAAAGGGCTGCCGGTTCAGCTCAATCTGCTGGGTTCCCTGTTTACGCTGTTTTTCACCCCGGATCCGGTTACGGACCTGACATCGGCCAAAAAATCCGATCAGGAACTGTTCCGCAAATTCTATACCGGGATGCGGGAACAGGGTATTTACCTGGCCCCTCTGAACTATGAGTGCGCTTTCAATTCATTCGCCCACGGCCCCGAAGAATGGGAAAAGACCCTGGAGGCCGCTAAACAAATCAAGTTCTAAAGATAACGTAACTGTTCAGCAAAAATTTTTGTAACTGTTCACCATGATAACTGGTTTTGTCGGGGTCGGTATCGGAATCGGGATCGGTATCGAAGCTGTTGGGGAAGGCCTCACGCAACTTTGGCTTTCGGTTTTCTACCGAACCTCTCCGAGCTGTAGGCTCTCCGACCCGGAAGCCGATACCGATACCGACCCCGACACCGATGGCCAGAACAAGAGTACACACAAAATGTGCTGAACAGTTGCAAAACAACAAACATCCAAGACTGTTCTTGACAGCGGGCTGACCAGGGTATAATAAGTAATTCAGGTTGTGCAGTTTTGAACAATGTTAAAGGTATAAGGAGGTGTTGGAGATTATGAGGAAATCTATTGTGATTGGCGTGATCTGTGCTTTTTTTGCAGGCTTCGTACTGCTGCCCAGTCTCTACGCCGGACTGACGGAGCGTCATGAAAGACTGGACCAGGACATGGAGTACGAGTTCGGCACATATCCTGACGAATGGCTGCTTTATGCTCCCGAGGAGTACGGCGAAATGAGAGAGGCCCCGTCACCCTTCTCCCACAGTGTGCACGGGGACTTTGACTGTGGCAAATGCCACCATGACGCTGAAGGCGAGCCCTGGGACGGCACTTACGAGATCAAGGGCTGTATGAGTGAGGGATGCCATGACATGGCTGTAGCTGAAGAGCCCCAGGACAGAAGAGACATCAGGTACTTCTACAAGGCATATCATGACCTGTGCATGACCGGCTGCCACCGCGACCTGGCCAGGGCTGGTGAAGAGTCCGGGCCCACCGCCTGTCCCGAGTGTCATCCAAAGGATTAACTTTTGATCCAAAACGTTTTGTAAAAAGGGGGGGGCCAGGCTTTCCCCTTTTTTTACACCCCTTCTCCATCTTCAAATATGCGGCCTGCTGCCTCAAAGCAAAACCAGGCTGCTTTATCAGCTCATCACCTTGAAACTCTTGCCTTCGCCCGCCATGTCCATTATGGTAAACAAGAAAGGACAGACAAGAAGAAAAGCTTTCCTTACAGGACTATTGCTGGCTACTTGCATTTTTCTGTTTAATCACATCATCAGGCAACAGGCTGACCCAAGGCGGTGCATATGGCTCAAGA
>PWGS01000026.1 GCA_003554505.1 Desulfonatronospira sp.
AAGGGCTTTCTCTTACTCTTTGCAGGGGCTGGGTTATACCCGATGATGCTTATCTTCTACGTTCGCTTCTGCAGCACCTGGCTTTTAATTCCGGTTTTGACCTGATAGTCACCACCGGCGGTACCGGACTCGGGCCGCGGGATATCACCCCCGAGGTGACCGGTCATGCAGTAGAAAAGCGCCTGCCGGGATTCGAGCAGGCCATGATGGCCGCCTCCCTGCAGAAGACCCCGCATGCGGCTATCTCCCGGGCGGTAGCCGGCACCCTGGATCAAAGCATCATTTTAAACCTCCCGGGCAGTCCCAAGGGGGTCAAAGAGAACCTGGAAGCAGTGTTGCCGGCCATGGAGCATGCCCTGGCCAAGCTGCAGGGGGATGTTGCCGACTGTGCTTCGACCTGAATCCGTGAAAACAGGCTCCGGAATTTGTCAAAAAGGCCGCAAAGACTCACTCCAAGGCAGACTAAATCAAAATCCCGGCCTTGCCCGGTCTAACATGCTGCGGGAACTTCAAAAAACTTATATAATTTAAATCAGATAATTAAAGGATTTTGATTAAGTCTGCCTAAGTCGCTCAGACAGTTTGCGGCCATTTTGCCAAACCCCGGAGCCTGCAAGGATATATGTCGAAAAAAGTTTACTTCACGAATTCAGGCTGCGAAATAGAAGCCTGATTTTTACCGAACAAACCATTTAGCGTGGAAACTATGGATACATTTCTGGCTGATCTGCACATACATTCCTGTTATTCCCGGGCCACCAGCAAAAGCCTTGATCCTCCAAGCCTGGCCGCCTGGGCCGCGGCCAAGGGCATCCATGTGGTGGGCACCGGCGATTTTACCCATCCCGGCTGGATGCAGATGCTGAGAGAGCATCTGGTCCAGGGGGAAGACGGCCTGCTCTGCCTGCGTGAAAAAAGCGACCTGTCCTCATACATACCCGGCTTTGAGCAAAGTCTGGAGGCAAAAACAAGGTTCATGCTTTCAGCGGAGATAAGCTCCATCTACAAGCAGGGGGGCAGGGTGCGCAAAATCCACAACCTGGTTTTTTTCCCGGGATTTGAACAGGCGGAAAAATTCAACAGCAAGCTGGAGCGCATCGGCAACCTCAAGGCCGACGGACGGCCCATACTGGGCCTGGATTCCAGGAGCCTTCTGGAGATGGTTCTGGATACAGACCCCTGGGGTTTTGTAATCCCGGCCCATATATGGACGCCCTGGTTTTCCCTTTTTGGTTCCAAGTCCGGGTTCGACAGTCTGGAAGAGTGTTTCGGAGACCTGGCGGGCCATATTTTCGCCCTGGAAACAGGATTGTCCTCTGATCCGGCAATGAACTGGATGTGGAGCAAGCTGGACCGTTTTGCCATGGTGTCCAATTCTGATGCACACAGCGCTGAAAACCTGGGCCGGGAAGTGAATCTCTTTCAGGGGGAATTAAGCTACGAGGGCATGTTTCGGGCTCTGCGCCGGGAGGGTCTGGGCAACAGGTTTCTGGGGACCCTGGAATTTTATCCTGAAGAGGGCAAGTATCACCTGGACGGGCATCGTAAGTGCAATGTGGTCATGGATCCCAGGCAGACCCTGGCCCAAAGGGGCAAATGTCCGGTGTGCGGCAAGGATATCACCGTAGGCGTACTCAACAGGGTCATGGCCATGGCTGACAGGCAGGAGCCCAGCCGACCTGATTATCAGCCGGGATTTTCCTCGGTAATTCCTTTAAAAGAGATAATTTCAGAGATCCTGGGGGTCGGGCCCAAAACCAAAAAAGTGCATGCCTTTTACAACAGCCTGGTACACAGGTTCGGTCCGGAGCTGCAGATACTGCAAAACGTGCCGGTGGAAGACCTGGGCAGGTTCAACAGTCCACTGGGCAAAGGCATTGCCAGGATGCGTTCTGGTGAGGTTATCCGCCGGCCCGGGTATGACGGGGAATACGGGGTGGTCAGGGTTTTTACCGACACCGAAAGGCAGGAGTTCAAGAAGGGTAAAAGGCTCATTCCTGTAGCTGAAGACAGCCGGAAACAGGAATATAAGCGCATAAAGTCCGTGCAGGAAGACCCTGAGCGTGCTGCTTTGATGCTGGAAAAGCCCCTGGAATTCAATGCCGCCCAGCAGCAGGCCATTGAGGCCGGTCCGGAGCCCGTTCTGGTCATGGCCGGTCCGGGCACGGGCAAGACCCAGACCCTCATGGGCAAAGTAAGCAGTCTTCTTGAGCAGGAGGTAAATCCCAGGCACATCCTGGTGCTGACTTTTACCCGCAAGGCGGCCAGGGAACTCAAGGAGCGCCTGTCCAGCATACATGGAGATGATCAGGCCCTGCCCCGGGCGGAAACTATGCACGCCATGGCCTTTGAGCACTGGAAAAGAGTCTATGGTGAAGAACCGCTTATTCTGGGTGAAGAAGAGGCATTCAAAGTTTTTGCAGACTCCAGCCCGGAACTGAAGGGTTCAGCAGTGAAAAAGGCCTGGCAGGAGACAGGGGCTGCCAGGGAACAGCTTCTGGAGATCCCTGTTGCCGGACAGAAATACAATCGACAGAAGCAGGACTGGAACCAGGTGGACTATACCGATCTGCTGGAGTTCTGG
>PWGS01000057.1 GCA_003554505.1 Desulfonatronospira sp.
CAGAGCTGGATAATCTCTCATCCGGGAAGCCCTGACAAGCTCCCAGCCAATTCCGCCTGCTCCTACAACCCCCAGGATTGAGGAGTATCTAATATTAATATCAAAACGAAAGAGAGACCAGGAAAGTATGACAGGAATGGTTTCTGGGACAACTCCCTGGAAAAAAACCTGTAGCCGGCTGGCACCGGTGGAGTTTAAACCTTCCAGTGTTGATTTGTCGATATTTTCAAAGGATTCACTGAAAACCTTGCCCAGCATGCCAATGCTATTAACTCCCAGGGCTAGAATGCCAGGTAATGTTCCGCGCCCCACAGCAGTGATAAAAAGCAGAGCCCAAACCAGAGCAGGAACAGCCCGAGTAAAGGCAAAGAAACCCTTCAGCACAACTCCCAATCCAGGAATCGGAGTTAAATTTTTAGCGGCAAACATTGAAAGTATCAGTGAAAAGATTATTCCCAAAACTGTACCCAGTATAGCTATCTGAACTGATTCTACTGCTAGCGGCCAGAGCCGACTGGCCTGAGCAAGATCCGGCGGGAACATATCACTGATTAAATTCAGCATAGTAGTAGTACCCCTGGCAATTCTAGCTGGATTGATATTCATTTGAGACAGAGAAAAGAATAGGAAAAAGGTCATTAAAGCCAGAACTCCAGCATTAATTAAATGCTCATTTCTCCGGGAGATTAATTTTTTAAATTCAGAATCACTAAGGGAATTAAATTTCATATTTTGTTTTCCCATTATAATCCCTCCAGAATTTTATCCCGGCTTCTAGCTGTCAGATATTCTACAACCAATATCAGACCAAAGATCCAGAGGATACCCATGGTGGCTTCTCGAAACTGGAAAAGCCGGATAGAAGTATCCAGAGAAAAACCTAGACCGCCTGCTCCTACCAGCCCGACTACGGCAGCCGACCTTATATTGAGGTCAAAGCGGTAGAAGGACCAGGTAAAGAAATCGGGTAGGAACTGTGGAAGTACAGCCTGGGTGAGAATCTGCCACCAGGAGGCGCCCACCGCCTGCAAGGCTTCTACCTGTCCCATATCAATTTCTTCTAATGAGTCAGCATAGGTTTTACCCAGCATACCTGCTCCTCCCAGGGCTATGGCAATGGTTCCAGCAAAAGGCCCCAGACCTACAGCAGCAACTAAAATAACCGCCCAGGCGACAGCCGGAACAGCTCGCAGGAATGAGCTGATTCCCCTGCCCAGATAGACGATAAGTCTATTAGCCATCAAATTAGTGGCACTGATTACTCCCAGAACAATGCTTATGATTATGGCAAAGATAGCTCCTACATAAGCCATGTAAAGGGTTTGCAGGGTGGGGTTGAGAAACTTTCTCCAGGCTGAAAAGCTGGGAGGAATAAGATCATCAATAATAAAATTATAGATTCTAGGGGCTCCTCGCATTATTGCTGGTAGGGAAAATCCAGTGCCGGCCCAGCTCCAGATTATGGCTGCTGCCACTATTATGATGGCAGCAAGGAGCTTTATTTTACCGGGACGCCGAGCTTTTTTTAGACTGGCAAACTGCTCCTCAATATTAGTCCTCATCATTCCTCCCCCTCTTCCTCATTTTCAAAGTAAAGCTCCTGAACAGCTTCATCATTTAGGTCCTCCGGCATTCCTTCAAAGGTAACTAGACCTTCGGTTAGGCCGATGATGCGGTCAGCATACTGTCTGGCATAATCTACCTGGTGCAGGCTGACGATTGCAGTTATCCCCTCTTCCCGGCAGATTTTCTGCAAATATCCCAGCACTTTACTAGAAGCTCCGGGATCCAGACTGGCCACCGGTTCATCAGCCAGCAGCACTTTTGGATCCTGCATGATAGCACGGGCTATGGACACCCGCTGTTTCTGGCCTCCAGAAAGCTGATCAGCTCGTTTGACTGCCTGTCTGTCAAGGTCCAGCCGGGCCAGAACATCAAAAGCTTTTTTCTTATCTTCATAGGAAAACATTCCTAGAACTCCCCGGAGCCCATAATAGGCCAACCGACCGTGAAGTGCATTATCAATTACCCGCTTTCTATTAACAATATTAAAGCTTTGAAAAATCATGCCCACCTGGGTTCTGAGCTGACGCAGTTCTTTGCCTTTGAGTTTTTCGACCTGCTTACCATCCACTTCAATAGAGCCCGATGTAATCGGTGTCAGTCCATTTATGCAGCGCAGCAGGGTGGATTTGCCGGCACCAGAAGAACCTACAATAACTAGGAGTTCTCCTTGATAAACCTCTAAATTAACACCCTTAAGTGCTTCCGTACCTCCAGGAAAAGATTTTTTAAGATCAGTAATTTTAATCAATACCCTATTACCGGCCATCAATATCATCCTTTCAAGACCCCTTAAAAAGTCTTTAAAAATAAAAAATGATTATTTTATAATATAACTGGTGGTAAAACATTATTATACTGACAAAAATAATTCCAATAATTAAATTGCATTTGCAATGGGCTCCTGTTCTGAATTAGCTGAACAGGAGCCCTGGCTGGGATCTAAAACTGCTTTATAATCTGGTTATTTATTTTGAGTTGTAATTTTAAATATATTAATCTTTACAGC
>PWGS01000123.1 GCA_003554505.1 Desulfonatronospira sp.
AGCGTCTTTATCAATGACGACGAATCCGGTCTGCATCACGACTATAAAATCTGGCTGGAAAAACTGGCTCCCCACGAACCTGTTTCCGGATATCGGCACAACGTTGGAGAAGATAATGCCGATGCGCACATGAAAAGACAGGTCATGGGCAGGGAAGTGGTGGTGGCCATTACCGGGGGCAGGCTGGACCTGGGTCCGTGGGAACAGGTTTTCTACGGAGAATTCGACGGAAGAAGAAAAAAAAGGGTGCTCATAAAGGTGATAGGCGAATAACCGTCACAGGCGACACAACCTGATGCTTTGTTTGACATCGCCTGCCTTATCATATAATAATTTTTTGTTTGCACTTGGAAATATTTAAGACGTGAAACACTCTTCAAGAGAGGCCGGTTTTAAAAATGGACCTTCCGAGTAGTAGGTACAACTTATCTTGCCAACCAGACCGACAAAGAGGCTCAAACCTCTATTATGCCATTATCCCGCCTTCCGGGACGGTATTAAAGACGGATACTTTTTTGACCTGCCCTGATTGATCCGCCTAATGCCGTCCCCCTGTGGCGGCGGCCAATATAAGGAGGCGGATCATGGACAACAAAATCCTCATAGAAGCCAAGGACTTTCTGGATGCAGCCCTGGACAGCGACGATCAGGGCCGCCAGGAGTTGATTTCCAGGCTGGAGTCCCTGCTGGAAGCCAGAGAGCATGACTCCATCAGGGATTTTTTCTATTCCCTGCACCCGGCGGACGGGGCCCAGGCCCTGGAACTGTTCTCCCCGGAAAAGGCCTGTGCCTTCATTACCCTGCTCAACAACGAAACCCAGGCCCAGATTTTCAATTACCTGCCACCGCATTTTGAGACCCGCATGGCTTCATGCCTCGGACGCGCCCAGCTGGCCAGGATAATCGGGGCCATGTCCCACGATGAACGCGCCGACCTCTACAACCGGCTGACTTCGGAACAGCAGGAGGAGGTACTTCCCGCCCTGGCGCAGGCCGAACGTGAGGATATCCGCAGGCTGGCATCTTATTCCGAAGGCACTGCCGGCGCAGTCATGACCTCCGACTACGCAGCCCTTTCACCTGACATTACCGCCAGGGAAGCCCTGGACAAACTGCGCAGGGAAGCACCGGACAAGGAAACCATATATCAGTGCTACGTCATAGACGAAAATCGCAGACTGGTAGGGGTTATCTCCCTGCGCGAACTCCTGGTGGCCTCTCCCAGGTCCCTGGTTTCGGAAATCATGAACGAACAGCCCATTTTCGCTCATGCATACGACGAGGCCGAGGAAGTAGCTTCCGCCATAGCCAAGTATGACCTTATGGCCATGCCCATCATCAACGGTGACGACAAGCTCGTGGGCATCGTCACCTTTGATGATGTGCATGACATCCTGGAAGAAGAAGCCACCGAAGACTTTCATCGCATGGGCTCCATATCCGGGCACGGTGAAAGCCTGGTGGGGGTCAATTTCAGGGAGGCCAGCCCCTGGCTGATAATCCAGAAACGACTTCCCTGGCTGCTGGCCCTGGTCTTCGTCAATCTTCTTTCAGGTGCCGGCATAGCTTTTTTTGAAAACCCCATCGAAGCTGTAGTGGCCCTGGTCTTTTTTCTGCCTCTTTTGATCGCCAGTGCCGGCAATGCCGGTTCCCAGTCATCTACTCTCATGGTCAGGGCCCTGGCTACAGGGGACGTAAAAGCATCGGACTGGCTGTATCTCCTGGGCAAGGAAGTGGGCATAGCCCTGACTCTGGGCCTGGGCATGGCTCTGGCGGTGTCCATGGTGGGCATTTTCAGGGGAGGACCGGAAGTGGCCATCGTGGTTGGCTTGACCATGACTGTTGTCGTTCTTTTCGGCAGTCTCGTGGGATGCCTGCTGCCCTTTCTGCTGGCCAGAATGAAGGTCGATCCGGCCACGGCCAGCGTACCTCTTATAACCTCAATAGCCGATATAGGCGGAATACTCATCTACTTCAGCATAGCCACATGGCTCCTGGAAGTTCCGGCGGCGCACTGAAGAAGATATCCCCCAGCCATGGAAATACTCAGGCGAAAATACTTCCGGCATATTGACATGGCCTACTGATCTGGAGCATAAGGAGACTTGGGTTTAGTGTCTATTTTATCATCTTAATTTGTCAGGAGGTACGCATTATGTTCGGAAAGAGGATTTTCATTGCTGTAGCAGCAGTCCTGGCCCTGGCCCTGTCAGCACCTCAGGCCAAGGCCAAACAGGACATCCTGTTCGGAGGCGCTTCCATTGTGGGCGTCTATTACCAGGTAGCCCTGCAGATCAGCAGCATCATGAACAACGAGATGGGCGACAAGTACAACTACATCGGCCGGCCCACCGGTGGTTCCGTGTTCAACATCAATGCCCTGGAACGCGGTGCTTTCGACTTCGGCGTGGCCCAGTCCGACCGCAACTGGCAGGCCTATAACGGCGCCGCTGAATGGGAAGGAAAGCCCATCAAGAGCCTGCGCAGCCTGTTCAGCATGCACCCCGAGACAGTCATGCTGGTAACCCGCCAGGATACGGACATTCATTCCGTGGAAGATATCA
>PWGS01000102.1 GCA_003554505.1 Desulfonatronospira sp.
TGGTGCGCCCGGCAGGATTCGAACCTGCGACCTACTGATTCGTAGTCAGGCACTCTATCCAGCTGAGCTACGGGCGCATAAAAAAAATTATATAACTACTTTCAGGGCGGCAAGTCAAGAACTTATTTTTTATTGTCGTCAGGAGAGCTGATATCCAGATCAGGAAATTCTATCTCGTCATCCAAGCTTGAAGTCCGGCCGGCCCTGGGGCGGACGTGCTCTTCCCGATTATCTGGCTCCAGCTCACTGCCCAGATCCAGGCTGAATTCAGAAGCTTCCTCTTCTGCTTCTTCATTTTTCCTGTGTTCTTCCGGGGAGAGATCCGATGCGTGAGTGTTTTCCTCTTCTTCAGAGCTCCTGGTGGTGCCTTGCATCCTTGAGCCTTCCTGATAACCTTCCCCGGACACTTCCGTTTCTTCGTTTCTCCCGGCCTGGCCTGCAGACATCCAGGGATCACCCGGGGCCTGCCCCCATTCCACATTAAAAAGCCTGCGCTCTGCTGCCCAGTCATAACCGCACTTGGGACATTGGGCCAGGTGATCAAAAGAGGAGTAGCCACATTTGCTGCAAAACATTAAAGACTTCCTTTATCCGGCTGAAGCATTCCATACATCAGCTTTTGTTTTCATCCCTTCCCTGCCTTTTGGACATCTCCTCTTCACGCAGAGCCCGGCGCAGAACTTTGCCCACTATGGTCTTGGGCAGTTCCTCCCGGAATTCTATCTGTTTAGGAACCTTGAAACTGGCCAGCTTCTGCTTGCAGAAGGAGACAATATCCGCCCTGGTGAGCTTTTCACCTGCTTCCGGGACAATGAAAGCCTTGACCACTTCTCCTCTGGTGGCATTGGGAATGCCCACGCTTACAGCTTCCTTGATCTTGGGATGTTCGTAAAGAACCTCGTCTATTTCCCTGGGGTATACATTATACCCCCCGGTAATGATCAGGTCTTTCTTGCGATCCACTATATAAAAATAACCCTCCTCATCCATATAGGCAATATCACCGGTGTAAAGCCAACCGTCACGGAGGGTCTGGGCGGTCTCCTCCTGCTGGTTCCAGTACCCCTTCATCACCTGGGGTCCTTTTATAATGAGCTCTCCGGTTTCATTGGGAGGCAACGGCCCTTCCCCGCTGTCCATGTCTACGATGGCGGCATCCGTATCCGGAAAGGGCAGCCCTATGGAGCCGATTTTGCGCTTGCCCCGCAGGGGATTGAAATGAGTTATGGGTGAGGCCTCGGTAAGACCATAGCCTTCAATGATCTCGGCACCGGTGGTCTTGTTGAACCTCTCTATGGACTCCTTGGGTATGGGTGCCGACCCGGAAATACAGTAGTCGATGGAGGACAGGTCATACCTGTCAATGTCCTTTTGCTGCAGCAGGGCCTGGAAAACCGCCGGAGCTGAGGGAAAAATCGTGGGCTTGATCTTGTGGATGGCCTTTAGAACATCCCTGGGCACAAACCTGGGATACGGGGCCAGGGTGGCACCGATGGCAGTGGCGAAATTGACGCATACTGTCAGGCCGTAAATATGAAAATAGGGAAGCAGCCCCAGCACCGTGTGCTCCCCCAGCTGTATGTTGTGCAGCATGGACGTGGCCTGACGCACGTTGGCAGCCAGATTGTAGTGGGTAAGCATGACCCCCTTGGACATCCCTGTGGTTCCCCCTGTATATTGCATTACAGCCAGGTCCTGCCTGGGCTCCGGGGTATATTTCAAAAAAACCTCACCCTTACGGATAAGGGATTTCCAGGGAAGAATCTTTTCTTCATCATAAGGGATATGGTTTGTTTTTTTCTCCCGGTGCATCTTGAAGCGATAAAGCCAGGTCAACGGAAACCGCAGACAATCCGGGATGCTGGTCACAAAAACGCGCTCCAGGCCAAGCCGCGGCAGAAGTTCTGACAACTTGGGCCAGAGCATGTCCAGGGTGATAAGAAACTTGGACTCAGAATCGCCGAAGTGGTGCAGGATCTCCTTTTCCATATACAAAGGATTGGTCATGACCACCGTGCCCCCCGCCTTGAGCACCCCCCAGTAGGTAATGACCGTCTGGGGCAGGTTGGGAAGCATGATGGCCACTCTGTCTCCGGGACTCAATCCATAGCTACGTAGATTGGCTGCTACATTTTCTGTCAATTCCTGAAGCTTGTTATAGGTTATTTTCCAGTTATTGAATATTATCGCCTTTCTCCGGGGATGTCTTGCTGCCACCCGGTCCAGATATTCATAGACGGGGATATCTTCGTAATCCAGAGTCGAACTGACTTCGCTGTCGTAATATTCCAGCCAGGGCTTAGGTATATCTGTTTTGAGCATGTATCCGACCTTAATGGTTTTTTACAATTATTGGCAGTCTTTTCAATTCATGACAATATAGCAGACACCAAAAATTCTTGTGGTACAGCCAGGACAGCCTTAAAAAGTTTCCATCCGGAAAGTCTTTCTTTCCGGATGTTGAAGCTATTGGTTTTCTTTCCGGAAACGAGGAGCTTTTTCTTTTGGCAAGGAAATCAAGCAATTATGAGGAGGCGTATCTTAATACGTTGACGAA
>PWGS01000025.1 GCA_003554505.1 Desulfonatronospira sp.
AGATGTTTGTGCAGGCCATTTCCGAGATGACCCTGGATGATGTCCGCGGGATATACAACGGTCCTGATGACGCAGCCACACGGTATTTTGAGGGCACCATGTCCGGGCCGCTGTCGGAGGAATTTACCCCGCTGGTCAGGGAGAGTCTTGCGGATGTGGGAGCGGTAAGGACTTATGAAGACCTGATGTCCGGGTACCAGCAGCTTCCGTTTGTTCCGGATGCCCGGGCGGATATCTCTAAGCACGTGGTGGATCATTCCATAGAAGCCATCTTTGAGTATCTGGCTGTGGAGGAGGCCGCCATCAGAAACGATCCCCTGAAGCAGACCACGAGCATACTGCAGCGCGTGTTCGGCAGATGATGCAGGCCGATAGCTTTTCAACATGCTGATATAATTGACGATAGATTCAGGAAGGTTGTGGGTGGAGGACAGGAGCCAGTTGCCCGCAAAAAATTAACAAAAGGAGATTCGTTTATGTCACTGATAGAGTTAAACAAAGAAGACGAGGTTCAAAAAGAAGTCGTGGAGCACCCGGGTTATGCCGCAGTTCTTATGCACATGCGCAGCTGACCGGATTGCAGGTCTGCGGTGCAGGCCCTGAAGGAAGACAGGCACGGCCTGGATTCCAGGCTAAAGGTGCTGGCCTTTGAGATTGAAAGTCCCCAGAACCTGCCCTCCTGGGCGGCAGGGGTGCGTGGTGTTCCCACCTTTATAATTTTCAAGGACGGTCAGGAGGTGGACAGACTGGTAGCCACCGGAAGAGACGATATTGTGGCCAGGCTTTCAGAGTGGATTAAGGCTAATGCCTGATCAACGGGATGCAACATTTTCCTGGGGAAAAAAATGGCCTGCAGCCATGCCTGATAACTGGCTGCTTCAGGGCAACTCAGGGGCTTTACACAAGGGAAGGGAACAGATTGGCCAGTACCAGGCGTTCCAGGATGGTCAGGGCTGCCAGGGCGTAAATCCCGGCCAGGAGGTCGTCCACCATGACCGAGTATCCGCCCGGAAACCACTTTTCAGAGCTTCTGACCGGCCAGGGCTTCAGGATATCAAAGAGCCTGAACAGAAAAAAGCCGACTGCCAGGAGAAATATTCCCGACGAGGCCAGAAAAAGGAAAGTCACCCATTGCCCCAGAACTTCGTCTATTACGGCCTGGCCTGGATCTTTTCGTCCGAAATGAGCTTCAGCCGCAGAACAGGCCCAGGAGCCCAGCAGAAAAATTGCCGCCAGGATAAGTATCTGCACTGTAAGGCTGAAGGGAAGAAAAAGCCAGGGTGCGGCAATTACCGCCGCCAGGGACCCCCAGGTTCCCGGGGCTACGGGCATATAGCCCACCGGACCAACTGTGGCCAGGTGTCTGCCCAGGGTCTGCAGGACAGTGTTTCCGGCAGTCATGGGTTGTTATCTCCGGCTGTACGGATGGCTTTTATGTGCAGCAGGGCCTGGGTGACCCGGTCCAGGGGCAGGCCCACCACGTTGGTGTAGGAGCCGCTGACAGCCTTTACCAGAAATGCTCCCACACCCTGAATGGCATAGGCCCCGGCCTTGTCCCGGGGCTCACCTGTATTTATGTAAGCTTCCAGAATGTCCAGCCCCGCGGGGATCATCTCCACCCGGCTGATCACGCTGAAGCTGTCCCGGACCTGCCTGCTTTCCCATTGGAGGCAAACACCGGTTATGACTTCGTGTACATTCCCCTGCAGGCGCTCCAGCATTTCCAGGGCATGCTCCCGGGACCCGGGCTTGCCCATGACCTCTTTTTCCAGGACCACTATGGTGTCTGCTCCCAGTACAACACTGTCCGGGTTTTTTTCAGCGATGATGCGGCATTTTTCCCGGGACATTTCCAGGGCGTAATGCTCTGGGTCCTGGCCGGACTTGATGGGCGGCTCTCTGTAGTCGGCAGGCACCACCCGGAAGTCCAGGCCCAGGGTGGCCAGAAGCATCTGCCGCCGCGGCGAGGCCGAGGCCAGGATTATTTCCCGGGCCGTGCGGAACGGTCCCTGTGCAAGCAGGTAGTTATCGGTGTTCAATGTTGTTCCCCTTTAATATGAGGGCGTATTAATTGGTTTTCATCCGGAAACGGTTCTTTTCCCTTTTGGCGGCGTCAATCTGCACAATTATTCGTCATCGTATTAAGATACGCCTCCTCATAATTGATTGATTTCCTTGCCAAAAGAAAAAACTCCTCGTTTCCGGAAAGAAAACCATCAGTTTCAACATCCGGAAATAAAGAATTTCCGGATGGAAACTAATTGGTTTGGGCGGCAAAATCAAGGACGCTCAGGAGCGGCTGATGTTTTGACTTTTCTGGGGTATTGGCTGTAAAACAATATATATTATGCACATGAAATACAAAAGCAAAGCACGCAGCAGGACGCTCATAATATGTCTTGCTCTATCGATGCTTGTTTTGGCTTCCTGCGCTCCCAGGCAGGAGGG
Organism: Desulfonatronospira sp.; assembly: GCA_003554505.1. Lineage (GTDB taxonomy): Bacteria > Desulfobacterota > Desulfovibrionia > Desulfovibrionales > Desulfonatronovibrionaceae > Desulfonatronospira. Next base: position 2,449 of record PWGS01000025.1, read on the forward strand.
CATGGTCCGGGATCTGGAGGTGCTGCCCCAGAGCAGTGCTCATTATATCCCGGAGCTGACCGGGGAGCTTTTTTCTTTGGAAAAACAAGCCCG
>PWGS01000183.1 GCA_003554505.1 Desulfonatronospira sp.
AGGTCAAACGCTCTGATTCGTGGCGCAGGGAATGGGAATCTCCCATGCGCTCCCTGGCAGCTCAGAACAAGATTAAGGTGGAAAAAATGATTGCCGTGTACACCGGTCAGAGAGTTTACAGCCAGTGGGGCCAGCCTGGCCAGGTCCTGGCCAGGTCTCTGAGACCAGCAACTAATTGTTTTTATTGAGTTTAATCCTCTAAAACAGCCCATTTTCACCCCTTACAGACAACTCTTACCCCCGGCACCACCCGAATCTATACGTAACTATTCAAGATTATTATCAATTAATATTAAAAATCTCTCGGATCAAAAATCTCCCATTCAATTAGATTGCTTTTTGTCCGATCACCATAGGGCAATTGCTCATCATGTACTGCAGGGTGGTCCTGGGTAACCTTGGATGTATAACAGGACTTTCACCTTTTTTCTGGGCCAGGTCTCTGAGACCAGCAAGTGCTCGGATTTATTATGCGTGTTTTGTTTTTTTGCTCAGGTATAATAATTGTCGTGGACCAACGATTCCCAGACATACGAAGTCCGCGAGTATATCTATTACAATCCCCTGTACCAGATTGTCGAATTATGCCGGTGCGGCTTCACCAGGCTCATGGAACTGCAGACCTCAAATGTCGATTTGATATACATAGGCTGGTTCATTCTCGGTTTTCTCTTCCTGGGGCTTTTGTTTGAGAAGTATACCAGGGGAATGACTGAGGTGACAGCTTAAAAGCATCCTTTGCTTTCAAAGCCGTTATTTGGCTCTCAAGGCTTGGGGCTCAACCCTTAAGGGAGATCTTGACCTTGCTTCCTGTAGCCCAGGCATATTTCTGAAGGCTTCTAAGGCTGGGCATGGTGCCACCGGATTCCAGCCTGGCAACAGTTGACTGTGTGGTTCCCATCTTCTCGGCCACCTGTTGCTGAATCATCCCCGCCCACACCCTGGCCCGGATCAGTTCCCTGACAAACTGGAACTCTTCTTCCATGCGGGCATATTCAAGGGCGTACCCGAGATCACGATCAAGCATTTCCCTGTGTTTTTCTTCCATGCTCTTACCCATTGTCTATCTCCCTGGCTCGCTCAAGTGCGATTTTAAGTTCCTTCTTTGGCAATTTGTTTGATTTTTTGACAAAGCACCGCAAGATTACCACCTTGCGCCCGGTTGCAGTGATATACAGGCATCTTCCGTGTGATGCCCTGATCTCCCAGATCTTGTCCTGCACATGGCGGATATATGGCATGCCTAAACCGGCAGGGCCGATACAGGTAAATGGCTATCCAATAATGATCGATTCAGTCTGGGGATATAGGCATCAGCTGTTTGAAGCTGCCTCATATGGCTGAACCACCATTTCTATTTCCGACCCCTTGAGTTCTCTGGTAGTTTTCAGGTCATAAGCCTGTTGAAGGTTCATCCAGAACTCGGCAGAAGTTCCGAAATACCTGCTCAGTCTAAGGGCTGTGTCAGGGGTTATACTCCTTCTTTCATTTAGAATCTGGGTTACCCTGTTTACAGGCACATCCAGCTTTTTAGCTAGCGCACTGGCAGACATGGTTAGCTCTTCCAGTTCCTCCCGCAGGATCTCGCCAGGGTGAACCGGGGGCATTTTGTTTTCCATAATCCATTCTCCTTCAATGGTAGTCTTCGATCCCTACTTCCCGTGGGCCTTCCTCATCCCACTTAAAACAGATCCTCCACTGCCTGTTTATTCTGATGCTGTACTCGCCTTTTCTTTTGCCTTTCAAGGCCTCAAAGCGATTGGAGGGAAGTCCTTTCAGGTCATTCAGGGAGGTCGCATTATCCAGAATCTGCAATCTGCGGATAGCCTGTCTTTCGAATCCGCTGAACTCTTTTACGAATATTCCGGAGTAGAGTTTCTGGGTATTCTGGTCTTTGAATGACTTAATCATTGGTTACGTTTTTATAGCTGATTACTTGTTACGTCAAGCGTAAAATTTTACTTTTGCAGTCAAGAAAGGATTTATGGTTTGGTCAGAATGGTTAGCATTCCCCAAAAATAGCCCTCACGCCCTCACACAGAGCTTCCAGCCTTTAATCCGACCCCTTATACCCCGCCTTTTGCCCTTCAAGGCCCTAATTCTGCTTCCTGTGGATTCAAAAAATAGGCCCTCTTCGGTTATAAGAGAGAAGATGGGGACAGGTTGTTTTTGCGCTTTAATTATGAGGAGGCGTATCTTACGGGTGACGAATAATTGTGCAGATTGACCACGCGAGGCGCGTGGCAGGCTCAGCCAAAAGGAAAAAGAACCGTTTCCGGATGAAAACTAGTTGGCCCTTGATCCTATTGAAATTGGGTTGCGAGCATAGCCTGCTTTGGACAGGAGGAGCAACTGCTTTTTCTTGTACCTGCCCTTCTTGTCTGAATCTTTTGTTGCGGACACGCTTTAGTGCTGGCTGGATGGACATGGAGGGTGAACCAGAAGAACCGGACAATGTGACTTCTTGACCACCTGCCGGGCTACGGAACCGACAAACATTTTCTCCAGCCCCTTGCGACAATGAGAAGCCAGTACAATCA
>PWGS01000087.1 GCA_003554505.1 Desulfonatronospira sp.
AGTCGAACTCGCAGGCCTGTCCGATGATGATGGGTCCGGAACCAATGAGCATGATTTTTTTGATGTCGGTTCTTTTGGGCATGGGTGATTACTTGTAGGTTATGGGTTTGATCCTGAGTATAATTTTCTGCCCTTTCCTGGAAATGAACCCTTCCTCCTCCAGAATGTCAATGCTCTCGAGGCATTCGGAAAGCTCCATGTCCGCCATGGCGGGCAGGAGGCTCTTATATTCATCAAGTTTGTTCCAGGAATCCAGGTAGTAAAGGTTGGCCATAACGTACTTTTCGCGCCTGGACAGGTGCGTGCCGGAAAAAAGCTTTTCACGCATTTCGCCGGGCAGCTTAAGCAGAGGGGATATTTTTTCCCTGTCAAAAAAGTCTTTGATGCTCATGGCCACCTGATGCTATCGGCCTGTTTATTAAATATGTGATATTTACTTGCAAATATGCTGCAGGTCAACAATAATCGAACCGCCTGCACGGCAGACAGAATCTGCGGCCATAAGGCTGTTTAGAATGTTGTTAACCGGTTTGCCTGGAAATGGTAAACAGGGAGTAAACGGGGAATGAAAATCGGGCTTTTGCAGCTGAATCCCATCGTCTGCGACTTTGAAGGAAATGCCCGGGGGATTGTTCAGGCCTGCATGGAAGCCTCCGGGAAGGGCGCTGACATTTGCGTGACCCCGGAAATGGCAGTAATCGGCTACCCGGCACGGGATCTTCTGCTAAGAGAGGATATCCTGGAGAAGTGCATGCAGAGCGTGCATCGCATTGCCCGGGAAACTTCCGGCATGGCCCCCTTGCTTCTGGGAAGCCCCTGGCGGTTTCCAGATCAGCAGGAGCAGGTCTACAACTCTGCCTGCCTTGTGCATAAAGGCCATGTGATCAAGATTTTCAGCAAGGTACTTCTGCCTGAATACGACGTCTTTGATGAAAAACGCTATTTTTGCGCTGCCGAGGCTCCGGGTGTTTTTGAATTTCAGGGAAAAGTTATCGGGGTAAGCATCTGCGAAGACGCCTGGAATGACGAGGAGTTCTGGAACAGGCCCGGGGGCGGGGTTGATCCCATGCAGGAACTTGCCCGGCAGGGGGCTGAGATCATCGTAAACATGTCCGCCTCCCCCTTCGGCATTGGCAAGCACAGGATCAGGCAGGCCATGATGAGTTCCCTGGCTGTCAAATACGGGGTCTTTTTCCTGTTCTGCAACCAGGTGGGGGGATTTGACGACCTGGTTTTTCCTGGAAGAAGCACGGTGTTCGGCCCGGAGGGTGACATCATAAGCAGGGGCAGGCAATTTGAAAAAGATGTTCTGGTTGTTGATATCAGCAGCCCCGCAAAAAGGGATATCCCGGAGCATGACTATGACGTTCCGGCAGAGGCATGGCAGGCACTGGTGCTGGGCACCCGGGATTACGTGCGCAAAAGCGGATTCAGCAGAGTGCTCCTGGGCCTCTCAGGAGGCATGGACTCGGCATTGACGGCAGCGGTGGCAGCAGACGCCCTGGGACCGGAGAACGTCACCGGAGTGCTTATGCCTTCACCGCATTCCAGTGCCGGCAGCATAGACGACTCCATGAAACTGGCTGAATGCCTGGGCATTAATACCTGTATCCTGCCTATATCTTCTTTAATGCAGGGCTTCGACAAAGCCCTGGAAGATGTTTTTGCCGGGATGCAGCCTGATGTCACTGAAGAGAACATCCAGTCCAGGATAAGAGGCAACCTGCTTATGGCCATGTCCAACAAATGGGGGGACATGCTTTTAAATACAGGCAACAAGTCTGAACTGGCTGTCGGCTATTGCACCATCTACGGAGACATGGCCGGCAGCCTGGCTGTTCTGGCTGATGTACCCAAGACACTGGTTTATGACATTGCCAGGTGGCTGAATACCCGGCGCGGGCAGGTGATTCCTGAAGTCATAATCAACAAGGTGCCTTCTGCAGAGTTGCGCCCTGGGCAGAAAGACAGGGACAGTCTGCCTGAGTACGATATCCTGGACAAAATTCTTCGCCTTTATGTTGAAAGGGGGGCTTCAGTGGAAGATATCTGTGCCCGGGGATTCGAAGCAGGTATGGTGCACAAAGTCATAGGACTGGTAAATAAATCGGAGTTCAAGCGCTACCAGGCTCCCCCAGGGATCAAAATAACAGAAGCGGCTTTCGGGCCGGGCCGGCGTATGCCTTTGGCCTCCAGGTGCTTCATAAAAGGCTGATACAAGCTGCCTGTAAACTAATATTTTAGTATTAAAAGATGTTGCTGAAAAAATCCCTTTTTTCAGTCTCATCTGTACATCCTGCATATTTTTTCCGGCGAAACTCCCAGGTGGTAGAGAGTGCGTATCAGCCAGTTCCTGAGGGTTCCCCGGGAAACTCCTTCACTTTCCCATCTCCTGGCCGAGGTCATGGCTTTGTCCGGCAGGATTATGATTTTTCCCCTGTTTTTTTTCAGCCTGGTCATCAGTTCCAGGTCCTCCATGATGGGTATATCCCTGAACCCGCCGATTTCAGAAAATTTTTCTTTCCTGATGAATATGGCCTGATCTCCGTATGGAACGCGGGTTACTGCTGAACGCAGGTTGGCTGCAGCTTCAACGAGCTTTAAGGACCACCTGGAAGAGTCAATACCCAGGGAAAATGCTCCGCCGGCCAGACCCTGGTCCCTGAGTGCAGTCTGGATAAGTTCCGGAGCACTCTCCGGCAGGGTGGTGTCAGCGTGAAGAAAAAGCAGGATTTTGCCCCGGGCCTTTGCTGCCCCGGCATTCATCTGCTTTACCCGTCCACTGTCCGAGGCAGACCCGGATACTCCAGGGACATGCAGGGCTGACAGCGTTGACCGGCCGGGATCGCCGTCAATAATTACAATTTCGTGCCTGTCCGGGGGGAAGATTTTTGTCAGCCGCCGGACAAAGTCATTGATGATCTGTTCTTCCCGGTATACAGGAATTATCACGGTAAGATCAGGTTTGCTCACAGTTTTTCCGGGTAAATTTTCCAACGGGTTATCCTGTCAGCCACTCATAAGCATTTGATTTTCGGATCATAACATGACATGGTCATAACATCTCACCTTGGGGATCGGGACCAAGCCTGCGAGTAACTGGAGAAGGAGATGGTCATTTAGAACGAACCACCCCCAGCCCCTCCTTAACCAAGGAGGGGAGTAGACCGTGCTGTACGTATAAACTTAAAAACTTACGTGACAGCAACATGATTAAATATTTGAACTAAAATTGTAGTTACTTAGAGTCTACAAGTAATTGCTTAAAACTCATTTCCGGGGCTGCCGATTTATGGTTCAACACATCAGTATTACCGCCACAGACATTCCGGACGCCTGGTTTCAGGCGCTTTATGCCATTATTGATCATGGCTGCAAATACACCATCCAGCACGGATCCATGGTGGGCGAAGACAGGCAGGAGTTCGACTTTGTCACCGTGCTTATAGAAAATCCTTACATGGAGCCGTGGGACCGGATGCTGCCCCAGGTACCGCCTCATCTCGGGATTCCAAACCCTGTTGAGAATGGTTACGTGGAACAGTACATGCCTTATCTCATGTCCCCCCACAAGGAGCCCGGAGAGGATTATACCTACGGAGAGCGCATATACCAACAGGTACTTTACTGGATTGAAAAATTCAATCAGACCTGGGCCACCAACCAGGCAATCCTGCAGGTGGGCCGGCCGGAGGATCATCTTCTAAACGACCCGCCATGCCTGCGCCACATTGATATGCGTATCCGTGACGGCCGGTTGATTTTCTATCCATATTTCCGGTCCTGGGATCTGTGGGGAGGTTTTCCAGCCAACCTGGCCGGGATTGCTGTCCTGCAGAAATACATGGCGGACAGCATCCACCAGGTGGAACCGGGCCCGATTCTTGCCTCGTCCAAAGGCCTTCACATTTACGGCTATGCAGAGGAACTGGCCAGGATCAGGACCTGCAGAAAAGATACCCCTTGAGCTTCATAACCGCTTTTAAGATTTTTACGCCCGGCATAAGCGGTCAAGGGTCTGCCCCGGGCAAACCCTGTGCTCATGCCTTGAGCCCCATCCATTTATAGATAGGTTCCAGATCCAGGCTGGAGCGGACCAGTTCTGCCAGGCGGTCCAGGGCCTGGTCCGGGTTGTAGATGCAGCAGATGCGCCCTTTGGGGGACAGTCCTTTGCGGCTTCTCAGGCTGTCGATGAACCAGCGTCTGAATTCGTCGGCATCGAAAATCCCGTGCAGGTAAGTACCCCAGACCAGTCCGCTTTCGGAGAGAATCCCCTCATTTTTTCCGTCAGGAAGCTGCAGCAGCGGCCGGCCCCTCAGGCGGCTGACTCCATGGTGGATTTCATAACCCAGGACATTGAGTCCGGACTGTATATGGGTGGCCTCCACCCGGGTCAGAGTTTTCTGGTGGGCCATTTCCGTATAAATATCCAGAAGGGCGGCGGCCTGCACTTTCTGTCCCGGGGATTCCAGCTCAAAGGGGTCGCTTATTTCATTGCCAAGCATCTGCAGCCCTCCGCAGATGCCGATTATTTCCATCTTCTGCTCAGAGCCAAGTCTTGATATGGCAGCCTTGAGCCCGGTCTGCTGCAGCCAGGCCAGGTCCTGGAATACATTTTTGCTGCCGGGGATAATAACTGCATCCAGTCCCTGCAGGTCTTGAGGAGAACGGACTGTTTCCAGGCTTACGTCCGGTTCCAGGCGCAGGGCGTCAAAATCGGTGAAGTTGCTGATGTGCGGTAGATCCGCCACGCCTACCCGGACACTGTCCTGTCCGGGACATCCCTGCAGGCCTTCTTTCCACCCCACTGAATCCTCGTCCGGCAGATCCAGATTCTGCAAGTAGGGCACCACTCCCACCACCGGCCTGCCGGTGTGCTGCAGGGGCAGTTCAAAGGCGTTGCCCAGCAGGGATGCATCCCCCCGGAACTTGTTGACCACAAATCCGCGGATAAGTTTTCGCTCCCACTCGGCCAGCACCTCCATGGTCCCGGCAAAGGAAGCGAACACCCCGCCGCGGGCGATGTCCCCCACGATCAGGACCGGAGACCGGGCGTATTCGGCCATGGCCATGTTGACTATGTCGTGGCTTTTGAGATTGATTTCAGCCGGGCTGCCGGCCCCCTCCAGGACCAGCACGTCAAATTCCCTGCCCAGGCTGTCATAGGCATCCCTGGCGGCCTGGAATGCCTTGGGCTTGTAGTCCACGTAGCCTGTTGCACCCATGTTCCCCACTGCCTGACCGTTTATTATCACCTGGCATCCGGTCTGGCTGCTGGGCTTTAGAAGCACCGGGTTCATGCGCACATCCGGCTCCAGCCGGGCGGCCTGGGCCTGGACCACCTGGGCCCGGCCCATTTCACCGCCCTGGCTGGTGACAAAGGAATTCAGGGACATGTTCTGGGATTTAAAGGGCGCAGGCCGGTACCCATCCTGGAGCAGTATGCGGCACATGGCAGCGGCCAGGATGCTTTTTCCGGCATTGGAGCTTGTGCCCTGAAACATGATGGCCGGGGGTTTTGACTGGGCCGGTCTGGGTGGTTTTGCAGTAAGAACGCTCTGCATGGCCCGGACAAGCATCTGGTTTTCCCGGGAAGAGCGCACCGCCACCCGCACGTGCCTGTGGTCCAGACCCTGAAAGTTGGAGCAATCCCTTACAGCCAGGCCGTGCTTTTCAAGGAGTACGGCTGTGAGTTCTGAGGCTTCGGGCAGGCGTTCATCCAGACCCAGGAGCAGGAAGTTGGCCTGTCCGGGGTAGATTTTTATGCCTGGAATCTCCCCCAGGCTTTGAGACAGGCTGTGGCGCTGCCGGGCGACGTACTCCCTGGTTTTAAGCACAAACTCATGGTCCTGCAGGGCGTACACCCCGGCGGTCTGGGCCAGGACGTTCACCGACCAGAAGGGTTTGATGCCGGATACGGCCCGGACCACCTCCGGGTCTGCCAGGGCCAGGCCCAGGCGCAGCCCGGGAAGGGCGAACATCTTGGTCATGGACAAAAGAACCATGACATTGAAGGGACGGTTTTGCACCAGGCTGTCAAAATCAGGCACAAAATCGCCGAAGGCCTCGTCCACTACAAAAAGGCTGTCCGGAAAGTCCGCGGCCAGGCTGCGTATCCTGCCTGCATCCACGTTCAGGCCGGTGGGGTTGTTGGGGCGGCAGATAAAGACCAGGTCCCGGCCCTGCAGATGGGGTACAAGCTCAGCCGGATCCAGGGCAAAATCCCCGGCCTGGTCCAGGTTGAAGCGCTGCACCTGCAGCCCTGCAGCAAGGCAGGCCCGGGGGTAATCAGCGTAGGTGGGGGCGGGTATCACGGCCCGCTTAAAATCCATGGCCAGCGGAAGCAGAGAAATGATCTCGGCTGTACCATTGCCTGCCAGGACTTCTTCCGGCCGGGTATTGTAGCGCCGGCAGGCGGCCTGCACCAGGTCCCGGGCCCGGGGGTCGGGATAATGGGCCGCCTTTTCCAGGGGGGTGCTTATCAGCGGGCGCAGCCATTCCGGAAATCCCAGGGGGTTTATGCTGGCGGAAAAATCCACAATTGCATCAGGGCTAAGCCCGGACTTTCGGGCCAGGGCAGAGATATCACCGCCGTGGGGCTGCCGGGGGAAGGTGCTCATGTATCAGCCTTCATGGGCATTTTCAATGCCCACTTCTTCAAAGGTTTTAATATCCGCCAGGATTCTGGTGCAGGCATCCAGGATGTGCATGGCCAGGGCTGCACCTGTGCCTTCGCCCAGGCGCATCTCCAGGTCCAGCAGGGGGGCCAGGCCCAAGTGTCTGAGCATGTACTCGTGTCCTGTTTCCCGGGAGCGGTGCCCGGCAAAGAGATACTGCCCGGCTGCAGGGCATATTTCGCAGGCTATCAGGGCCCCGGCGGTGGAGATGAGGCCGTCGCAGACCACCGGGATCTGTCTAGCTGCCGCCCCTATCACCAGGCCGGCCAGTCCCCCGATCTCCAGTCCGCCCACCCTGGCCAGTACGCCCATGGGGTCGGAAGGGTCCGGGCGGTTAAGATTCAGGGCCTTCTTTATGACCCTGGCTTTGAGGTCCAGCCCCTGCTCGTCCAGGCCCGTGCCCGGTCCCACCAGTTCTTTGAGCGGCAGCCCGGAATAAACCGCTATAATGGCGGAAGAGGCAGTGGTATTGCCTATGCCCATGTCCCCGGTGCCCAGAAGGTCCAGGCCCGGGCTTTCAGCCAGATGGTTTACAATGTCAATGCCGGCCTCGACGGATGCTGCTGCCTCCTCCCGGGTCATGGCCGGACCTGTGGCCATGTTGGCAGTCCCTTTGCGGACTTTTTTGTGCAGGATATCCAGGTGCGGATCAAAATCGTGGCTTACTCCCAGGTCGGCCACCCTGACCCTGGCCCCGGCGTGGGCAGCCAGGACATTTATGGATGCTCCGCCCTGCACGAAATTGTAGACCATCTGGGCCGTGACTTCGCTGGGAAAGAGGCTTACTCCCTCTTCCACCACCCCGTGATCCCCGGCACAGGTGACTATTGCTTTCCGGTCAAGCTTTACGTCCAGCCGGCCGCAGATGGAGGCCAGACGGGCCGCGGCCGGTTCCAGCCGGCCCAGGCTTCCCCGCGGCCTGGCCTGGTTTGCCAGGCGCTTAAGGGCAGCGGCTTTTATTTCCTGGTCCGGCTGGGTTATGTTCTGGATGGATTGCTCCAGTAGAGTCATTGGCTGTTCCTTTGATTTGCAGGTGATAATTATTTCAGCCTGAGAGGCATCCCGCTGACCACGAAATAGGCCTCATGAGCCAGGGATGCTGTCCGCTGGTTGATGCGGCCCATCATGTCCCGGTACCTGCGCGAAAGCGGGTCACCGGGGACCAGCCCCATGCCCAGTTCGTTACTGACCACGAAGACATCGCAGGGCGGGGATGCCAGCAGGGCAAAGAAATTTTCCAGCTGCGGGCAGGTGTCTTCCTGTACAATGTCCTGGTGCATGAGATTGCCCAGCCATACTGTGAGGCAGTCCAGGACTGCGGCCTGGGTGTCTCCGGGGAGTCTGGACAGGGCTTGTGCCGGGTCCAGGGGTTCTTCAACAGTTAAAATTGACCGGCCGCGCTCCTGCTGGTGTCTCTGGATTCTCTGGCGCATTTCTTCATCCAGGGCCTGGGCCGTGGCTATAAACGCTTTTTGCTCAAAGGCCTGCATCAGCTGCAGTGCAAAGGAGCTCTTACCGCTTCTGCATCCGCCGCAGATATATGTCACCCGGTTCACTGCCCGGCCTCCTTTATGGCCTCCAGAGAGCCCTGGAAGTGTTTTCTGGAGAAAATTTCCAGGGTGACCACCAGGGGGGAGGTCTTGCTGTCAAAGGTTGTTAAGAGCCGGGTCAGCAGGTCCCTGTCCATGTGCTGCAGCCCCACGTGGTCCCGGCCCTCGCTGTCGAGGGCATGCAGGTGAATTATCCGGACATGGTCCAGCCATCTGTCCAGGCAGGCGGGCAGGTCTTCTCCCCGGACCTGGAGGGGGCCCAGGTCCATACACAGGGAAAAGCCCATATCCAGCACCCAGGGCCAGATGAGTTCATGGTCGTAGTCCAGGTTTTCAATGCATAATAGACCGGGATCAATTTCCCGTGAAAGCTCCTCCAGACTTTTGCGGCACTGCTCCTGCCAGGCGCGCAGGGAGTTTTCGTCCCCGGGGGGATCGTTCAGGTGCACCACCCAGCCCAAAGGGTCCACCGGCTGCATGAGTCCGGCAATGCGTTTCCAGGTTTCTGCACACTTGCGGCGCAAGCTTTCTTCCGGAGCTCCGGGGCTTAGGTCCAGGGGCAGGTGAACGGTGTAGGTAAGACCTGTGTCCGCTGCCAGTGAGTGCATCAAACGTACCTGGGAGGCATCCGGAATGCTGGATTGTTCGCCCGATTCAAACAGGATCAGCTCCACATCATCCACCTTGTCCTGAAGATAATACAGGTTGGGCAGGATGTGGTCGGGGATGATGTAGGAGGTGGTCCCCAGCCGCCAGGTGGAATTGGATTTTAAAGTCAAGAAATACTCCTTATGCCCCCGGACATACGGGGGATTATCAGGCCACCAGGGCGCAGACGGCGCACAGAGCGGCTGTTTCCACAATCTCGGTGGCTGCTCCCACTGTATCCCCGGTGATGCCGCCAATTTTTTTCATGCACCACAGGCTGAAAAGAAACACTGTCAGGGCTGCCAGGATCAGGGCTGCCACCCCGGTACCACCGGCAAAAAGGGCGGCAGTTCCTGCAATGCCAAGAGCCCAGTACATGTCTGACCTGCGGCGGCTGTTTATAAAGATGGAAGCCAGACCGCCGCTGGAGCGGGCGTAAGGCAGCAGGATCATGCTGCATACCTGGGCTGTACGGCCAAGGACCGGGGCCAGGACCAGGGCCTTCCAGGCCATATCCGGGGGCATTGAGGTCAGGGCGGCCCACTTGAGCCCCAGGACGGCAAAAAGGCCCACAACGCCCATGGTTCCCACGTGGCTGTCGCGCATGATATCCAGGATTTTGTCCCTGGACCTGGCGCTGAAAAAACCGTCAGCTGTATCAGCCACTCCGTCCAGGTGCAGAAAACCGCTCAGGCCGGACAAGGCCAGCCCCCCCACCAGGGAGGCGGCCATGGGCGGCAGTCCCAGGAGCAGGGCCAGGGTGTATGCCAGACCGGCACCCACACCGATGACCAGTCCGGCCACAGGAAACCATGGCATGGCCCGCCCCAGGGCTGTCTGCGGTATGTGGCCGCCGACAGGGATTATGGTCAAAAACTGCAGAGCGGCTGAAAACGGCTGCAAAAACCTCATTCTTCCTGTCCCGGCTTGGATATAATCAGGGTCCAGTACCTGGGTTCCTGGCTGCAGAGCTCTTTTACATCCTGAAATACTTCCTGGTCCGGGAAGCCGCAGCGGACCACGCCCACTGCCGTCTTCATCCGGCCGCTCTCCTCCAGGGCCTCGCAGATGTCAGTGATATTCTTGTAGGCCTTGAGAAATACCACGTTATCCACCCTGGAGGACATCTCCCGGAGCTTGTCTCCGCCCTGGACTCCCGAGAGCAGGAGCAGGCTTTCCTCGCCCTCCACCAGGGTGGTGTTGGTGGCGGCAGCCGCGGCCTGAAAAGACGTGATGCCGGGAACGGTTTCGATGTATATTTCCGGGGCATTTGTTTGCAGGCTCTGCATTAGGTATCCGAAAGTGGAATAGGTCAGGGGATCCCCCAGGGTGAGAAAGGCTGCGTCCTTGCCCTGGTTCAGTTCAGCCAGAATGGTGTCCACGTGTTCCTGCCAGGCCCTGGAGGCCACTTCCTTGTCCATGGTCATGGGAAAGGGCAGCCTGTGAATCAGGGTGTCCCGGGGAAGATACTCCCTGGCGATGTTTACGGCCAGGCTGTGGTTGTTCTTGCTGGAAGAGGCGCAGAAGATCACGTCCACTCTTTTCAGGATGTTGATTGCCTTGAGGGGGATCAGTTCCGGGTCACCCGGTCCCACTCCTATGCCGTAGAGCTTTCCTTGTCTGTTGTTCATTGGTTTTCCTTTGGAAGTCAAATTGTCAGGAGTCTCCAGTTTTACTTCCTTGCATGTTGCGGTAGTTATCAAGCTTTTCCCTGGTTTCTTCGTCGAATATATCCGGGTAAAGGTGTCCCCCCCCCGCGTATATCCCCTGAAGAAGGCGCATGGTGGGTCTGGAAACCAGGACTTCGTCAATAACGTATACCCGGTTCTGCTGTACTGCCTGCAGGAGGTGCAGCCCGGGGCGGTTCTTTATGCTTTGGGGGTCTGCCTGGTTCATGGGGCCGTCCTGGGACAGGTAGACATGGACTTTATCCGCCCTGGACAAGAGTTTTTCCTGCCCGAAATCTGCAATGTTGGTACCGCGTACCTGTCTGGCATCGGCGGCCATGTTTTTCCCGCCTGCAGCTTCCAGTACCAGCATGGGCATGGAATCCTGGGAGAAGGTTTTGAGCTGTTCATGCATGGATTCAAAGAACACGCCTTTTTTATCCTGCACATTTGAGGTCAGGTCCCGGGCGTATTCCAGTCCGGCCGTGAAGTTCTCCTGTATCTGCAGGGCCTGCTCCTCTTTTCCGGTAAGGATGCCCAGTATCTTCCAGTACTTGAACATTTCCTCTTTGCTGCCGGGCTGCAGAGAGACAACGGTGATTCCGGAGCGCTCCAGGGTATCCATGAGCCGGGGATAGGCCCAGTCGATCATGGGCCGCACCAGCACCAGGTCCGGCCTGTGGGCCAGGATTTTTTCCGGGCCTTCCTGATAGGAAAAAGCCGGTCTTTCCAGGGCCTGGGGAGGGTAACACTCGTTCATGCCCACTCCGATGACTTCCTGGTCCAGTCCCAGAGAAAAAAGGTTTTCCGTATGGGCCCCATAAAGAGAGATGATGCGCTTAAAGGGCTCATGCACCTGGATGGTTCTGCCTCCCTGATCCTGGATGCTTTCCTGATCCAGGATTTTCATTTCCGAGGCCCGGGCCTGGCAGCCAGAGTACATAAGGGCCAGAAATACACAGAATATGCTGAAGGCGGTTTTCATCTTGATGTTTAGTATTTGGCAGTTAATAGTTAGTTTCCATCCGGAAAGTCTTTCTTTCCGGATGTTGAAGCTATTGGTTTTCTTTCCGGAAACGAGGAGTTTTTTCTTTTGGCAAGGAAAT
>PWGS01000200.1 GCA_003554505.1 Desulfonatronospira sp.
ACAGTCTCGTAAAAAGTCGCTTTTGGACGGCAAAGTAAAAAGCTCAAGATCAAGGCGCGCGAAATCTCGAAGAATTGAGCGTACTTACTCGTACGTGAAATTCTGAGAGATGACGCGCAACGCAGATATTGGGCTTTTTACGAAGCCGTCATAATTTGCCTTTGATGCTCAGGCCGACACTTCGCCCCGCGCGGCTTGCATAATCCTCTTCCCCCTTGTGGGATTCAAAAATGTTGCCCACATGGACCGATGCGGTCATCCGGGCGGTCAGCGCCCGCCACAAGCGCAGGTCGACGATTCGGTGGGCGTCCATTTTGTTCTCATTGTCGACGTCCCTGTACTGGCTGCCGATGGCGGTAAAATCGATTTCAATGCCCGTTATTCCGGTTTGTGTGATATAGCCGGGGACAATGCTTGCCGTAAATTCAGGTACATAGGGAAGGTCATGGCCGCTGTCCCGGTCTTTCGCGCGGGTCCACGCACCGCTGCCGCGCAGGGTGAAGCCGGTTCGGGACCCGCTTCGAAATGACAGCTCGATTCCTTCGATGCGGGCCTTGTCGACGTTTCTGTAGCTGATGATGGGTTTCTCCGCGTCGCCGATCGACTCTTCTTCGCCGGTGTCAAAGCGAACGACCTTGTCTTTGATATCCGTTCGGAAACCGCCCAGCCGGGCCCGAAAATTGCCGTCGGGAAATTCACGCTCAACGCTAAGGTTGTAGTTGACTGCCTTCTCCGGAGACAGGTCCGGGTTGGATCGAAAGAAGAAATCGTCGTGGCGGTACATGTCGTCATAGTATAACTGGCGAATCGTGGGCGATTTGAATGCGCGCCCCACGGACATGCGCCAGGTGGTTTCATCGTTTGGATGTATTGCCGCCGACAGTTTGGGGTTGAACTCGTCGCCGAAAGTGTCGTGGTCCTCGTAGCGAATGCCGGGCACAAGCGTTACCAGGCCATCCCTCAGAAACATTTCATCCTGAAGGAAGACGGCATAGGTGTCGATGTCGCGGTCCACCCGGATCTCGCTGTCCAGGGCGCCGTCGTCATTGAAATTGTGGACCATGTAATCCATGCTTTGGCGCTGGGCCTCGGCCCCTATGGTAAAATTCCGGTAATGGCCGTGCCAGGTATAGACGCTTTCCACCTGGTTATAGCCGATGTCTCCGAAGCGGTAGCCATGGGCAAATCCCGGGTATCCCTGGACGAATTCCTGGTTGACGACGTAACCGGAGATCGTCCATGTCTGCGACAGGTCTTCATATCGCATTACCGAATGAATTCGGGATTCATCAATTTCCCGGTCGTAGCGCTCGGTCGTTACGTCCCGGGTCGTCTCCCTTCTCGATCGGGAGAAATCCCCGCCGAGCGAGACAGACAGGTTATCGTTAAAATCGGTATTCCACCGGGTCATGACCGATTCCCGCGTGGTGTTCCGGGGCGATTGCCCGGCCCCTTCGTCGGTTTCCCTTGAAAGGTGCACCAGGAGGCCCGACGACTGCAGGAGCGGCGAGCCGAACGATGCATATTCCCGGTGTCTGCGGCGTGTTGAATCCTCAACGGTGCGTCCTTTCCGGGGCATGACGTCATAAATGCCGAAATCCAAACCAACGGCGCCTTCCGCCATGTCCGGGACCCTGCGCGTGATAATATTGATGACCCCGGCCATGGCTTCCGCGCCGTAAAGCGCAGAGCTGGCCCCTTTAACAATTTCGACGCGCTCAATCATGGCCAGGGGAACCTGGTTGAGGCTGACGCCGTAGTCCCCGTGCGCTCCGAGACCGCCGTGGACGCGCTGGCCATTGACAAGCACCAGTCCGTAGCCTTCGTTGAGCTGCAGCCCCCGCATCGTGAGGGGCAGGTTGTCCGCTGACATGGTGTTGTCGAGGTTGGTGGCGGACAATCCCGGAACACCGCGCAGCAGCTGCGGCAGATTCCCGGCGGATGAGCGTTCGATTTCCTCCCTGGATATCAGCACCGTATCGACCGGGACATCCGCCAGGGGTTGCATCGATCGGGTACCCGTAACCACCATCTCGTCGTAGTGCGTCTTTTGGTCCGACCTGGCGGTTCCTTGCGGAGCGGTCCCGCAAAATGCGGAATGGGCACTGAACAATAAAAATAAAACCATAAGCCAACAAAGACTTCCCTTGGTGAATCGACTCCCGGGTTTAGACATGCGCGTACCTTTCTTTGTTCCTTGTAAAAAGTTGAAATAAAAAAAGCCACGAAGGCGACTTTAATTATAAAGTGCAAGCCTTCGTGGCTTTTTGGAAACTTTTAATCGTTTGCTGGTGTGCATGCGCCCTTGCGCCGTCCCCCATCGGGGCGCCAACCGTCTGGATTCCAAGCGGGGGTGGTTTGCGGCTTCTGCCGCCGATTATTATCGACTAACAGTCAATATCAGCGACCCGGCGGCGGGTCAATCTTTTTTTTTCGGTAAAATATCGTTCGCACGGCAAAGGCAAAGCCTTTGGCGATCCAGGGAAATGCGGCCAGAACGGCAAAGGATGCGATAAGGGG
>PWGS01000301.1 GCA_003554505.1 Desulfonatronospira sp.
GAGGTGATCATGGCCTGCGTGCACGGCAGGGCAGCTGAAAGAAGTCTGCAGATAAAAGATGAGGCCAGCGTATGTGTTGTCCTTTCAGCGGGCGGGTATCCGGCCAGGTATACCAAGGGGCATGAAATAACCGGAATTGAAGAGGCTGAAACCGATCCCCTGGTCAGGGTGTTTCACGCCGGAACAGCTTATAAAGACGGGCGTCTGGTCACCAGTGGAGGCCGGGTGCTGGGAGTCACAGCCCTGGGTACGGACCTGGGGGATGCCATTGAGCGCTGTTACCGGGCCGTGGAAAAGATATCCTTTGAGGGCATGTACTACCGCCGGGATATAGGCCAGAAAGGGCTGTAATAATTAACCCTGCAACGATACTTATCTGGTAATCGGTGTCGGGGTCGGTATCGGGATCGGTATCGAAGGGCTCGGAGAGTCTACAACTCGCAGTGGACCTTTGAGGTATCGAAAATGCCGGGCAGCTACGTATATGGCTTTGCCTCCGCTTTTGATTCCAAATTCGACCTCGATTCCGATACCGACCCCGACACCGATCAATAAGTTCCGGTGGACCTGTCCACAATTAATGAGCAGCTGTAGCTCCGGGGTTAACAATTACCCTGTGGCAGAGTAATTCTCCTGGCTGCCGGGCTTTTTGAGCAGCCACACCAAAAGATACACCAGCGGGGTGTCCAGGAAGGCTATGATGAGCTTCACCGCCATCTGGCCCAGGATCAGGGGCAGTACGGGCATGACCCCCAGAAAGGCTATAAAGATGAAGATGGTGCTGTCCAGCAGCTGGGATACTGCGGTGGAGAGATTGTTTCTAAGCCACAGGTGCCTGCCGCGAAATGTCTTTTTCCAGAAATGAAAAGCCCAGACATCGTGGTACTGGCTGACAATGTATGCGGCCAGAGAGGCCAGGATGATTCTGGGAGCAGCCCCCAGGACCTCTTCAAAGGCCTGATCCCCTTCCCAGAAGGGGGCGGCGGGCCAGGCCAGGGCCAGGTGTATCAGGCCCAGGCAGACCACCAGGGCTGCAAAGCCTCCGGCCACCACCTGCCTGGCCGTGTTTTTTCCCCAGATTTCACTTATGACATCCGAGGCCACAAATGTCAGGCAGTAGGCCAGGATGCCCGCCGGGACCACAATGGGACCCACGCTGATTATCTTGGAAGAAATGACCGCGGCTATTACCAGGCTGCCGGAAAAGATGCAGGCCAGGCAGATAAGGGCCGGACTGACACGTTCCTGCACTATATATCCCGGGCCGCCTCTTCCACGTCCCGGGCCATCTTTTCCCGGGCCTGCCTGATTTTACCGGCCAGGGCGTCATCCTCCAGGGCCAGGATCTGGGCGGCCATCCAGGCTGCATTTCTGGCACCGGCCTTGTCCAGGGCAACCGTGGCCACTGGAAAGCCCGGAGGCATCTGCACTGTGGCCAGCAGAGAGTCCCAGCCGCTCAAGCTGGATGCAGCCAGGGGGATGCCGATAACCGGCCTGATGGTCTGGGCGGCCACGGCCCCGGCCAGGTGAGCGGCCATTCCAGCGGCGCAGATAAAGATCCTGCAGCCCTTGGACTCCATCTCCTGCACCAGTTCCTTGGTGCGCACCGGAGTGCGGTGAGCCGAGGAAATGGTCATGAAGTGCTCGATTTCCAGATCGCTTAAGATCCTGGCGCAGGGCTTGACCAGGTCCAGGTCGGACTTGCTTCCCATGAAAATTGCTACTTTGGGCATGTTGTGTACTCCTGATTACTGGTTTTTTATACCTATTTTCCTTCTTCCCTCTTGTCCACCACCCGGGTGGCCTTGCCCTGGGACTTGGGAAGGGTATTGTGCTCCACCAGGTCTATTTTGGGACTGATGAGTATTTCCTCTCTTAAAAGGCCGGCTATCTTGTTCTGAACCTGCTGCAGTCGGCGCATATCCTCCACAAAAAATTCATCTCTTATTTCCACCTTGACCCGCATCTGGTCCATGTGACCCTGGCGCTCAAGCTGGATGATATAGTTCTGTCCCACTTCGGGGATGGACATGAGTATTTTCTCCACCTGCATGGGGTAGATGTTCACCCCCTTGATGACGATCATGTCGTCGGAGCGTCCGGTGATGCGGTCTATACGCCTGTGGCTGCGCCCGCAGGGGCATTCTCCGGGTATAAAACGGGTCAGGTCCCGGGTGCGGTAGCGCAGGATGGGCATTCCTTCCCGGGTGAGTGTGGTCAGGACCAGCTCTCCGGTCTGGCCCTGGGGAACAGGCTCCAGGGTTTCGGGGTCGATTATTTCCGCCAGGTAAGCATCCTCCCACAGATGCATGCCGGTCTGATACTCGCACTCGAAGGCAACTCCGGGGCCGTTCATCTCGGACAGGCCGTAGGAGTTGTAAGCCCTGACCCCGTAAATTTCCTGGATTCTGCTCCTTATTT
Source organism: Desulfonatronospira sp. (assembly GCA_003554505.1). Classification (GTDB taxonomy): domain Bacteria; phylum Desulfobacterota; class Desulfovibrionia; order Desulfovibrionales; family Desulfonatronovibrionaceae; genus Desulfonatronospira. The sequence continues at coordinate 2,422 of PWGS01000301.1, forward strand.
CCTCGCTGTGGGGCTCGGCCCCGATGAGCATGATGCGCAGGTGCATGGAGCGCGGATCCACACCCTGGTCGTCAAAAACCGAGCCCA
>PWGS01000140.1 GCA_003554505.1 Desulfonatronospira sp.
GCCAGGCAAAGGTCATAAGGCCTGAAGGCCATTTCCACGTGGTTCAGAAGGGCCTCGCTTACATTTCCATCCTGAATAAAATGCCGGGCCGCGGTTTTTACGGCCAGGTTGATGGGTGCGTTGTTGTGGGTTGTGGACACAATAAGGTTGGCATTCTGAACAATCCCCTGGTCATCAGTGATATAATGATGAACCAGGGTGCCCCTGTTGGCTTCGAGAATCCCTACCCCCTCACCGGTGCAGGACGATGGCTGGTTCCAGATATCGCTGCCGGTTATCTCCGGGTCCCTGGACAGTTCCAGGCATTTTTCAGCGGCTGCCAGGACCTCGATTGCCCTGGCCCAGTGGTAAGCCTGGATATAATGCACAGGCCTGTCTCCAAAAGTATCGTGAAACTTCTCAAAATGCTCCTGGGCCAGCGGGGTGCTCATGGAATCCACCACGTTCATCCTGGCCAGGGGACCCACACAGTATATATTGGTGTCCGGGCCGCTCTTTATCCCGTCCCAGCCCCCAAGTTTTTTGTTATAAGGAAACTTGAGATAGGACCAGGGCAGGACCCGTTCCGAAATAAAATCAAGGTATTCTTTGCCGCGAAAAGTACCCACAACATTGCCTTGGGCGTCTATGGCCTTCTGGGTACCGTCATATAGAGCAAAGCGGTTCTGCTCATCAACGGTTGCCATGCTGCCCACTTCGACCCTGTACATTTCTCCTGTGACCAGTTCCATGTATTTGGGATTCTTGAGCACCACGTCATCAAAGACCTGCAGGGTCAGCTTGCCCAGTTCCACCAGTTCTTCAGCCCATTTCTCGATCTGAGCCCGCTCTTCCTCACTGATTCTCTTGGACCATCCTCCTGGCAGGGCCGCAACAGGATGATTGGGCTTGCCGCCCAGGAGTTCGAAAATTTTTACGGCCAGGCCGCGTTTCTGAAGAACAAGTTTCCCTGTCTCTGCACCTACAGCCTTGATAAGGCCCACCAGGTTACGTTCTGCCGGCGATGCGTCCGGACCCACCACAAAATCCGGAAAGCCAAGGGCATAAAGCACAGCAGTATGGTCTTCCACTGTATGAGCGCTGTAGAAGAGTTCCCTCAGCTTTCTGCCCGTAGAGGGCGGAGCGACGCCGTAGACATCATCCGAGGCCTTCATGGAGCACAGAAAGTGCACCGCCCGGCAGACTCCGCACACCGTGGACACTGTCCTGGGCACCTCCTCAATGGGCATGCCCTGCAGAAACTTTTCATACCCGCGAAACTCCACTGTCTGGAAAAAGGCATCGTCAACATTGCCATTTTCATCCAGAAAAATGGCGATCTTGCCGTGCCCCTCCAGGCGGGTCATGGGATTGATCTCTATCTTTTTCACTTTGTTTTCTCCTTTGATTTGCCCCCTGTTTAGACCCGATATCTTTTAATCAGGGCTGCTGATCCGCCCATATCACGCCTCCGGGACTAAGCTTTGTTTCCAGGGGTCAGTTTCTGATTGAGTATTCCACTTGAATAAGAGTAACGGTAGCAGAACTTGGCCATATCGTTGAATTTGGCGATAATTTTTTCTGCTGTCTGATCATCCTTTAGACTGGAGGCCACCATGGACACGCATCTGGCTCCATAATCCCTGACTCCGGGAATAGGTCCGCCGCAGCCCCGGCAGGGAATATTAACTTTAAGGCACGAGGCCTGGCAGTCCCCCTGAGTCACCGGACCGAAACAGATATAGCCCTGCTGGAGCAGGCACTTGTCTTCATCGGGCAGGCCGTCCACGGTCCTGTAAACCTCTCCTATGGGCAGTCTCTGCTGGTCATGCTCGGCCGGATTGCGCTTGCAGATATCGCACACAGCCTTGCCCGAGGTCAGCCAGGAGCCTTTGGGGGGCAGATTGCCCGAAACAACCGCCTGGATGAGCTGGAAAATAAAGTCATGGTGCGGAGGACATCCGCCCACATAATAGTCCACGTCCACCAGCTGGTCTATTGTACTGACCCTTTTGGTGAATGCAGGCAGTGTCAGATCATACTTTCCTTCCCAGAGGCACTGCGGTTCAGGCAGTATCCCTTCTGGATTGTCCGTGCTGAAGGTGTCCTTATATGCCTGGTCAAACAGTTCTTTCTTGGAATGCATATCTCCCAGAGCGGCTATACCACCCAGAGATGCACACGCCCCGAAGGCCACAAGGGTCTTGGATTTCTGGCGGAGCACCTTGACCGTGTGTTCGTTTTCAGTGTTGCGGACCATTCCGTCCACAAAGGCCAAGTCAATGTAGCCGTCCTCCATGGCCTCCAGGTCCTTGTATTTTACGTCGGCCACTGTAGGGGCCCAGAATACGACCTCCAGGTGCTCCAGGGCGTCCACCAGCCTTTCGGAAATATCAACCAGGGCTGTTTCACAGCCGGCGCATCCTCCTGCCAGCAGAAAACCGAACTTAATTTTATCAGCCATTTCATTTACCTCCCTTGACCGGATTGGGACCAAGCTCCTGAAGTTCCCGGGTGAATTCCTCC
>PWGS01000155.1 GCA_003554505.1 Desulfonatronospira sp.
TGAAGACAGGCTCAGGGTTTTGGCCTACGACATGGAAGGCTGCGTGCCGGTGGAGTACCAATCCGACCTGGTGGTCCTGGCCACGGCAATTGAAATACCGGAAACGGCCAAGAAACTGGCCTATGCCACGGGCCTGCAGTTCTGCGGCTCCCATTTCTACCGGGAGCTGCATCCCAAGCTGGGGCCTGTGGAGACTTCCGTTGAAGGTCTTTTCCTGGCCGGTTGCTGCCAGGGACCCAAAGACATTCCCGATTCAGTATCCCAGGCCAAGGGTGCCGCAGCCGCAGCTGCGGTCCCCCTGGCCCAGGGCAAGGTCAAGATTGAACCTATAATATCCGAGGTACACACGGAAAAATGCAGCGGATGCGGCATCTGCGTGCCGCTTTGCCCTTATGACGCCATCACCATGAAAATGGTTGACGATCATCCCCGGGCGGAGATCGACATGACCGCGTGCAAGGGATGCGGCGTATGCACCACTGCCTGTCCTTCCGCAGCAATAGTACTGCATGGATACGAAGAGGAGCAGATATACGCGCAGATAGAAGCGCTAACCGTTTAGGAGGAATAAAATGTCTGAGTATATAAAACTTGAAAGTGACAGGATCTCGGAAGGGGTCAAGACCATCATGGAACTGGGAGGGCACGGCCTTCTCAAGTGCGTCCAGTGCGGGGCATGCTCCGCTGTCTGTCCGGGGGTCAAGGCCGGTTTTCCGATACTGTGCAGGATGCTCATAAAGAAGATTCTGGACGGACAACTGGAGGAGATTATCGAGGAAAGTTCATCCTGGGGCTGCCAGGCCTGCAACAGGTGTACTGAAGTCTGCCCCCAGGGGGTCAGGCCCCAGGAAGTGGTTTTCGCCTTCCGGCGCTATCAGGCCAATGACCTGGCCTTTTCCACATCGGCCATTACCAGCCAGATGAACCTGCACGCATACGGGCATGCAGTCTTTACCGATGCCCGGGAACTGAGGGCAAAGGTGGGCCTGCCCCCGGAAGCGCCCACTTCGGCATATAATGAAAAGGCTCAGAAAGAGATTCAAACCCTGCTGGATAACAGCCCCATGGGCGAGCTGGGGATATTTTAAAGGAGGCCGGCAATGCAAAAATACGGAATGTATCTGGGATGCAATATCCCCTTTAAAGCCCCGGACATCGAGCAGTCCTTCCGCAAGGTCTTCCCGGTCCTGGGCGTGGAGCTTGAAGACCTGGAGGGAGCTTCGTGCTGCCCGGCCTGGGGAACGGCTCCATCTTTTGACATGGATACCTGGTGCGCTATTTCTTCTCGCAACATTGTCCTCGCCGAAGAAAAAGAACTGGATCTCATGACGGGCTGCAACAGCTGTTTCGGAGTCCTTAGCGAAGCCAAACACTTTATTGAGGATGACCCGGAGAGGAAAAAACGGGTCAATGAAATGCTGCAGTCCATTGAACGCAGTTTCGAGGGATCAGCAGGAGTATATCATGTTTCTCACGTACTGCACGAAAAGGTTGGAACTGACAGAATCAGGCAGAGCCTGACCTATTCCCTTGAGGGACTCAAAGCTGCCATCCAGCCGGGCTGTCACATCCTGTGGCCTTCGGACGTTTACCAGGTCAAAGAAAAAAATCCTTTCTTTCCCACCATTCTAAAAGAACTTACCCAGGCTCTGGGGGCTGATGTACCACATTACAGCCGGCTGGAATACTGCTGCGGAATGGGCGGAATGCGTACTACTGACGTGGAAAAGTCGATGGGTCTTTTCACGGATAAGATTCTGTCCATAAAAGAAGAGATTGATCCCGATTTCATCGTAACCACATGCTCCTCCTGCTTTCTGCAGTTCGACATGTCTCAACCGCTGCTCAAAGAGCGCGGGGTTATCGATTTCACAATCCCGGTTTTTTACTACACCCAGGGGCTGGCCCTGGCCCTGGGCTTTGATCCCTCCCAGGTGGCGGCCATCAGCCAGACGCCAAGGGATGCAATAATTGCCGAAATTCAAAGCGAGCAGAGAAGAATCCAAAAATGACAACCAGGAGGATAAGTACATGTCTTTCAGTCCAAATATTGTTGGTTTTGCCTGCCAGTGGTGCACCTATGCCGGGGCGGATCTGGCCGGCAACCTGCGCTGCAAGTATCCACCCGCCATCAAGCTCATCAGGGTGCCCTGTTCAGGCAGCGTGGAGCCGGAATACGTCCTGGAATCCCTGGCCAGGGGAGCCGACGGCGTGTTCATCGGGGGTTGCCACTACGGTGACTGCCACTACAAGGAAGGCAACTACAAGCCTTCACGCCGTATGACCGTACTCAAAAAAATGATTGAGGACGCCGGGTTCGATCCCAAGCGCTTCAGGCTGGAATGGATATCCGGGGCCGAGGGCAAACGTTTTGCCGAAGTTGTGGAGGAATTCACCCGGGAACTTCAGGAGCTTGGTCCCAATCCGGTCAAGGGAGGTAAATGAAATGGCTGATAAAATTAAGTTCGGTTTTCTGCTGGCAGGAGGATGCGCCGGCTGTGAA
>PWGS01000287.1 GCA_003554505.1 Desulfonatronospira sp.
CTTTTTGTTGGATATGCAAAATATAAGCCCCGGTATGCAAGCTGCTTCTACAGGCCGGAAGAGCTCTCAAAAAGGACGCGTTTTCTTTCCAGTGCATCTTTCTTCTGTCTGGCTCTGTTTCGCGAATGGTATGGAATTAGCAGAGTCAGAACAGCAGTGGTCCAGGGAGGTTTATTCCCGTAGCCTGGAGCTTATAAAATGAAACTGAAAAGGCATGAAGTACGGAAAGTTAAAGCATATCCAGCGCCTTTTTTTTCGTGATCTTTGACCGTCACGCTGAAAGCATGCTTCAAAGTTTCTTGATTTTCATGACAAAGTTTCAAGAGCGGATCTAAAAGACAGCTATTCAGGATAGATGTGTCTTTTCCGGCAGCTCTCACTTACACCCTGACAGCAGGATTTGATTGTGGCCAGTATTTTGATTCATTCCAGGGATCATCAGTACGGGGAGTACTTAAAGTGCCTGGCGCAGCAGGTGGACCTGGTCCAGGATTTTCAGATTCTGGACGCTCCGTCGAAAATCCCCTTGCAGCCCGGAAACGTTCCGGGGCTGGTGGTCATGCATGCTGAAGAAGGTTGCTGTGATTATCAGGAGCCGCTTGTATACAACAACAAAGTGCCGGTAATAGTGGTTGCTTCCGGCTGGGATAAGGGCCGCGGCATATCCGGTGATAATATAGTCTCTCTGGCTAAACCCCTGGACGCTGTAAAGTTTGTTCAGAGTGTGCATGAATGTTGTTCGCGAAACGGCAATAATCCGGGACAGGATCGGGAGCCGGCTCAGCCATACCTCTTGGGCAGCACTCCCGAAATGATGGAGTTGCGCAGGAAGATTGCCAGGGTGAGCAGTTCAGACCTTGCTGTTCTGATCTGTGGCCAGACCGGAACCGGCAAGGGAGTGGCCGCTCAAGCTCTGCACAACAGTTCCAGGCAGCGGGGCAACCAGCTGCTGTACCTGAATTGTGCCAATGTCCCCAACTCCCTGCTGGAATCGGAGCTCTTCGGGTACAAGAAAGGGGCTTTCACGGGGGCGTGGCAGGATAAGCCCGGCATGTTCCAGCACGCAGGTGAGGGCACGATTTTCCTGGACGAGATATCCGAGATGTCCCCGTTCATGCAGGCCAAGCTCCTGCATGTCCTCCAGGAGAAGGAGTTCTATCCTGTAGGAAGCACGTCCAGTGTACAGATCAATTCCAGGATAGTGGCGGCCACCAACGCGGATCTGGATGAGGCCATTTCAGCCGGGAGGTTTCGGGAGGACCTCTACTACCGGCTGGCAGTGGTCCGCCTGGATATGCCTCCACTGAGGCGGATAAAGCAGGATGTCCCCCTGATGATGCAGTATTTTCTGGACAAGTATTGCCTGGAATACAACAAGCCGGAGTTTCCCGGGCCTTCCCCGGCTCTCCTGGACCTGGTCCAGGAGTATGATTGGCCGGGAAACGTCCGGGAGCTGGAAAGCTGTGTAATGTCCCTGGTGGCCATGGAAAATGAGGACATGGTCAGGGAGGATCTGTACCGAAAAATGCCCGCCATGCAGGAATGTTCTCCAGGCCGGTACCCGGCTTCTGCTTATCTTTCGGATAGGGAGCGCTGTTCGTCTTTGAAGGAGGCCACGGAAAAAGCTGTAATCCAGGCGGAGTCGGAGCTTATCAGCAAGGCCCTTATTCAGGCCATGGGGAAAAAAAAGCTGGCCGCTGCAGCCCTGAAGGTGAGTTACAAGTCGCTTTTGAAAAAAATAAAGGCATACAGGTTGTAAAATGCAAGTACCCAAAATCGAATGGCGGCCCTACCTGGATATGTCCTTAAGAAGAAAGTGGTGGATCATTTTGCCGTTTTTTATGGTTCTGGTTTCCGGAGGGCTTTATTTCCATCTCAGTCCCAAGACCTATACGGCCTCTACGCTTATTCTGGTGGAGGCCCAGAGGGTTCCCAGGGAGTTCGTGCCCAGCACTGTAACAGTAGATTTACAATCCAGGCCGCAGACCATTTCCCAGCAGGTGCACAGCAGGACCAACCTGGAGGAGATAATTGAGCGTTTTGAGCTTTATCCTCCTCATAACGAGACTGCGCCAGACAGCATTACCGGGTTGAAAAGGAAAATCCTGACAACGGCCGGAATCAGGAGGGCCTCAGGCTACCATCAAGACCAGGAGAGCCCTTCCATGCAGCAGTTGGTGCAGAACGTGAGAAACAGGATAGGGATAAATCTCAGGGGGCGCAATCAGGCCTTTGAGATCTCTTTTGAATGGTGGGATGCGGAAACTGCCGCCCAGGTTGCCAATGCCCTGGCTTCTCAATTTATTGACCGCAATCTCAAGGTCAGGGAAGAAATGGCCATGGGCACCACCAGTTTTCTGGATGCCGAGGTGCAACGTCTGCAGCAGCAGTTGCAGGAACGGGAGATAGCTCTGGAAAATTTCAAGAAGGAGAATATGGGCAGTTTGCCCAGTCAGCTCAGTTCCAACCTGAGCATACTCGAGCAGCTAAAAGAGGAAAAGGGCAGAGTGGAAGAAAGAGCTGAACAGGCAAGGCATCAGCTTACACTGATGGAAAAGGAGTCCCTTATACAGGCTCGGAATCAACTGGCCGGGAGCGATCTATTGCTTGCTGAACCGAATCCCCGGCATTCTGAAATAGATCAGCTCAAGCAGGTACTAAGTGAGATGAGCAGCAGATATACACAGCAGCATCCGGAAATTCAGAGATTAAATCGCCGTTTGGCCCGGCTTGAGTATGAAAAGCAGCAGGAAAAAGTTCATGAGCCGGTTGTTGTTCACGACCCGGAGATATTTGAACCGAACATGACGCGGGTTCAGCAGGAGCAGATGCAAGGGCGCATAGTAACCTACGAGAGAAGGAAACGCACTCTTGATTCCCAGATCAGGGCTTATGAGCAAAGAATAGAACAGACTTCGGGGGTGGAACTGGAACTGATGAACCTGGAGCGGGATTACAATGCGGTTAACGACCGTTTTCAGGGGCTGTTGCGCAGGAAGCTGGACGCGGAGTTAGCGGAACAGATGGAGCGCAGACAGCAAGGGGAACAGTTCCGGGTTGTAGATCCGGCCATAGCTCCAGATAGACCGTCCAGCCCGAATGGCAAGCGCATAGCATTTTTGACTCTGATCCTTGGCCTGGGTGTTGGCGGAAGCCTCGCCTATCTCCGGGAAAGCATGGACCCCGCTTTCTACACCGCCAGCGAAGTGGAACAGGCCCTGCATCCGAATATGCTGATCTCTCTGCCTTTGGTTAAGAAGGACAAAAAAAGCAGAAAAGCAGGCCGAGGATAAAATTATGAGCACAGTATTCGAGCCTCTGCCCAGGGTGGAACAGGATCGGAAAGTTTCAGGTGCACAGTCCCGGGAAGTTGAGGAGCAGACCCCGGGAGGGGGGAACGGATTCTCCGAGGACCTCGTGGTGCTGAAAAGCCCAGGATCTGTGGCTGCGGAGCAGTTCCGCTTTCTGCGGGCCCAAATTATCAGACCCAAGAGCGGTGCTCCCCCCAGAACTGTTTTGATCTCCAGCTCCCTGCAGGGAGAGGGCAAAACCTTTGCTGCATGCAATCTGGCGGTAACCGTCGCCCAGGGGATGGACGAGCATGTGCTGCTGGTGGATACCGATCTGCGTAATCCCATGGTCCATAATATTTTTGGAATAGGACGCTCCCCCCGGGGGCTGGCCACCTACCTGGCCCGTAATGAGCCCCTTTCCGCTCTGTTGCACAAATCATTCATGGATAAGCTGACCATCCTGCCCGCCGGCGAGGAGCCGGATAATCCGGCGGAGCTTCTGTCCTCTCAAAAGATGCATTCTTTCATCTCCGAGGTAAGGGACCGCTATCCGGACCGGCTGGTGATACTGGACAGCTCACCTGTTATCCTGGCTCCGGAGACAATGTCCATAGCCAACGAGGTGGATGCCGTTCTGCTTATGGTTTTAAGAGGAGCCACACCCAGGCATGTGGTCAGGGACACCATGGAGCGCATCAAACAGGAAAAGCTCAAAGGGATAATTTTCAACATGGACCGGAACATAACCAGGGCCAGGTATTACGGCTACGGATACAGCTATCGGATACGGGAGGCTGCAAAGTAGCCATGCAGGTAAAAGATGTTAAAATTTTTCCGCAAGTACTATCCTGTACGAGGGCTGCTTTTTTTTCTGGGAGAAAGCGGGCTGATCTGTTTGAGCATATGGCTGGCCATACATACGTTCTACTCCGGACAGATGTACCTGGATCCGGAGACCAGGCATGTATGGGCCCGGATACTGCCTATAGTCTTTCTGATTCAGCTAAGCCTTTATTATCACGACTTATATAATTTCCGGGTCAAGAAAAGGACCCTCGAGATCAGCATACGCATAATCCAGGCCATAGGAGTTGCCTTTATCGGCCTGGCCGTACTGTATTATCTTTTCCCCTCACTGATCCTGAAAGGAGGCGTTTTTTTCGTAGGCCTTTTTATTCTGGTCCTTTTTCTGGTTTCCTGGAGGCTTATCTACCAGTTCTTATGCCAGCACCATCTCTGGAATGAAAGGATTCTGCTGATAGGGGGGGGCAGACTGGCCTCCCTCATCGGCGAGGAGATCAGCTCCAACCTGGATTCCGGATATGTGGTAAAGGCGGTTTTTTCCAATCCGGGAGATTCCGGTCTGGCTGAAAGGCTTAATGCAGAAAGGTACAATGGCTACGATGAACTTTGCGAATATGCCCTGGCCAACGGAATCAGAAAGATAGTGGTGGCCCTGGAGGAGCGGAGAGGGGGGTCGCCGGTGCAGGCCCTGCTGGACTGCAGGATGCAGGGGATAAAGGTCTTTGAGGGGTACTCCTTTTACGAGGTCCTGAGCGGCAGGATACTGGCCCGAAACACCCCGCCCAGCTGGCTGATATTCTCCGACGGCTTCCGCAGATACAGGATTACTGTCTGGAGCAAACGGGCAGCGGATATCTGCCTTGCTTCCCTGGGAATTGTTGTCAGTCTTCCACTGCAGCTGGGAATAGGCATCCTGGTCAGAATAACTTCCCCGGGGCCGGTTTTGTATAAGCAGTCCAGGGTGGGTCAGAAGGAGAAGACTTTCCAGGTGATCAAGTTCAGGACCATGCGCCGGGATGCCGAGGAGCAGAGAGGAGCGGTCTGGGCGGAGGAAAGGGATCCCAGAATTACCGCCGCGGGCGGTTTGCTCAGGAAACTGCGGCTGGACGAGCTGCCCCAGTTCTGGAACGTCCTCAAAGGGGAAATGAGCTTTGTCGGCCCCAGGCCGGAGAGGCCGGAATTTGTGGGACAGCTCAAAAAAAGGCTTCCCTACTACGGGGAGAGGCACACGGTTAAGCCGGGCATTACCGGGTGGGCCCAGGTCAATTACGGTTACGGGGCCTCGGAGGAGGATGCCCTGCGCAAGCTGGAGTACGATCTGTTCTACATCAAGAATCTCTCCCTGGTTTTAGATCTCTATATAGTTCTCAAGACTATAAAGATCGTGCTGGTGGGACATGGGGCCAGGTGAGGGACTGAGCGGGAATGGTGAATTTTATCAGATGGCGGATAGTTGCCGTTTAAACACCAAAAAGGAGAAACGTGATGCGTGGGCTACATCCGATGAGGTGGATTGCTTGCTTGATGGGCGCGATGTTGTTTTGTCTGTCATCTGGTCCGGTTCAGGCGGAGGACCAGGATGATTATTACGTTATCGGAAAAGGTGATTTCTTAAAGATTGTGGTCTGGAAAGAGCCCGAGCTCAGCAGCCAGGTGAGGGTGCGGGTGGACGGCAGGATCAGCATGCCCCTGGTGGACGATGTACTGGCCGCCGGCATGACCCCTCTGGAACTCAAGGAAGTAGTTACCGACAGGCTGGCTGAATTCATCGAGATCCCCGAAGTGACAGTGATTGTCCAGGATCAGATCAGCAAGTCCTATTATGTCCTGGGTGAGGTGAGGCAACAGGGCGAGTTCGCACTGGAGAAGGATCTGACTGTCATGCAGGCCATAACCCGGGCCCAGGGCTTTACCGAGTGGGCGAACAAGAGGAACCTGATCCTTTTCCGGCAAAGCGGGGACAGGGAGGAAAGGATTGACATCAATTACCGGGATATAGTTGCCGGTTCAGCCCCGGAGCAGAACTTTCGGATCCAGCCCGGAGATACACTGGTCGTTCCCCACTGAGTCCACACCACGCGCTTGACGCATTGTGTAAAGAAAATAAGCCAAACAGGAAGGGCCTGAAATGCGATACTTATTTATTTCTTTAGGCGTGTTTTGTATTTTGGCTGGAACCTTCCGGAGCGCCTCGGCGGACCTGGTCTGGACCCTGACTCCGGAAGCCTGGATACAGCAGGAATATACGGACAACCTCTTTCTGGACAAAGACAGCAAGGAGTCGGACTGGATAACCGTGGTAGGCATTGGAGCAGAGCTGGAGGCCCTGGGCAGGACAGGAGGGATGACTCTTGGTTATCGCCCCAGCTATTCCATGTATTATGACAATGATGAATTCGATACATTGCGTCACAACGCCGATCTTGACCTGTGGAAGGATCTCAGGAGGAATCTCAGGTGGTCCCTTACCAACTCCTTTGAGCACAGGGAGTACACCCAGGATATTTCCAGATTTATTGAGGATGAAGAGCTGATTGACCCTGAAGAGAGTCTGAGACGGGGACTGGAACCCCGCTCCATTAATTATGCCCGGACCAGGCTGGATTACCGCTTCGGGCCCAGGGACACGGCTTACGTCCAGTACGGCCTGCGGCATGAGTGGAACGACAACCCCGGCGAGGAGGACAGCGTGATCAATATGCCCCGGGCCGGAGCAACCTACTGGTTCAACAGGATCTACGGCATGGAGGCGGCTGCCGGGTACACCCACGGCAGGTACGACGAGTCCGAGAACGTGAACAACTGGGACGGCAGGACAAGGCTAATGCGCAACTTTACCAGACACCTGGACGGCTATGTGCAATACAGGCACAGCCATGTCCGCTACAGCGGGGACAGATCCGGCTATACTCTTTACGAGCCATCAACCGGTATCTCCTACCGCTTTGCCCCGGACGGGCGCCTGGATGCGGGACTGGGCTATTATTACCGGGATAAGGAGGACAACCGCAGCGATGACGGGGTGGTATTCAACACGGATATATACAAGACCTGGGAGCAGAGACGTTCCAGTTTTACCATGCGCGGGGGAAGCGGCGCCACCCAGACATTCCTGGGTACGGACGCTCAGGGCTTTACCCTTTATTACCGCGGCGGAGCGGTTTACAGCTATGCCCTGAGAAAGGACCTGGACTGGGATATATCCGCGGACTACCGCCGCTACATTTACAAGGACCGGGATCCGGAGCGCAGGGACAATCTCTACAGGGCTGGTACCGGTCTGAGCTATATGTGGACCAGGGATGTCAGCGTGGGCGTAAACTACAATCACCGCAGGGTGGATTCCAACATACGGGCAGAGGAATACTACGAGAACCGCGGAACCCTGAGCGTTACCTGGAGACCCCGGGGCTGGAGGCTTGATTAGTTTTCATCCGGAAAGAAAGATTTTCCGGATGAAAGCGAACTAAAGGCATGTTGATTATATGTTCGAAGCACCTGTTGCGAGCATGGGTATTAGTCATGACCCTTGATTATTATCGGAGGCTGTCCGAGATTCAGCAGAGTCCCCGCACCTGGCTGATTACCGGTGTGGCCGGATTCATAGGCTCCCACCTGGCAGAGTATCTGCTCCAGCTTAATCAAAAGGGGGTGGGCCTGGACAACTTCAGCACGGGTTACAGAGACAATCTTGAGGATGTGCTGGGATCTGTCGCTCCGGCGCAGCGGCTCAGGTTCAAATTTATGGACGGGGATGTCCGGGACCTGGACACCTGCAGGCAGGCCTGTCAGGGGGTGGATTATGTCCTGCATCAGGCGGCCATAGGGTCGGTGCCGCGTTCTATTGAGGATCCCGTATATACCAGTTCCAACAATATAAACGGATTTCTGAACATGATGGTCGCTTCCAGGGACGCCGGGGTGAGGCGTTTTGTGTATGCTGCTTCCAGCGCGGCTTACGGTGATCACCAGAGTCTGCCCAAGGGGGAGGAGGAAATCGGCAGGCCCTTGTCTCCATATGCCCTGACCAAGTACGTGAACGAACTTTATGCCCAGGTGTTCAAGGAATGCTACGGATTCAAGAGCATAGGGCTTCGATATTTCAATATATTCGGCAAGCGTCAGGATCCGCAAGGAGCCTACGCTGCTGTGATTCCCAGGGGGTTTGCCGCTCTGTCCGCAGGCGAACCTGTATATATCTTTGGCAATGGCGAAACCAGCCGGGACTTCTGCTACATAGACAATTGCGTTCAGGCCAACATCCTGGCTGCCACTGTTCAGGATCAATGCGCTCTGAACAAGGTTTATAACGTGGCATTGGGTGAGCGCACCCCCCTGAACGAGCTTTTTTTCATGGTCCGGGAGCTGGCCTCCAGGGCAGACAATGGATGCAGCCGTGTTGAACCTGTATATATGGACTTCCGGGCTGGAGATGTCCGTCATTCTCTGGCGGACATAAGCCGGGCAAAAGTGCTTCTGGGATACCTTCCGGTTTATTCAGTGCGCCAGGGCCTGGAACTAACTGCAGAGTGGTACTGCAAAGCTTCTCACGTCCGTTCCGTTTAAGGCATAAGTAAAAGAAAGGAAAGACAATGACCCTGTCCCTGGACAAAAATCCTCTCCAGCTTTACCCAGAGGATCTTCTTGCCGGCACCTCTCTTCCTGCCCGCTGGAGGATAGCCAAGACCAAAAGCAGGCGGGAAAAGGCACTGGCAGGCTTTCTTTGCGAGCACGGCATCGGGTATTACCTCCCCATGGTCAAGAAGCGCCAGCCGGGGAAAAACAGGACCAGGTACTCCCTTATGCCTGTCTTTTCCGGGTATCTGTTCTTCAGATCCGGCGAACTGCAACGCTACCAGGTTTTCAGATCCGGTCATACAGCAAATGTTATAGATGTTCTGGACGAGATCCAGCTTCTCAAGGATCTGAACCGGATAAAGAGATCTCTCACCCTGGATGCTCCTGTATATCCCTATGACTTTGTGCGCGAGGGGGATTCAGTGGAGATTGCCCGGGGTCCCCTCAAGGGCCTGCAGGGCATTGTCCATAAAAAAAACAAGCAATTCCGCCTCATCCTGAACGTGAACTGTCTGCGGCAGTCTCTGGCCGTGGATATTGAGGCCCACTGGGTGGAGCCCCTGCGGGTTCATGCCTGTTCAGCCTGATGGGCTTGCTTCTGATCCCCAGGGTTCAGCATTTTCTGCGATAAGGGAAGCAGCAGGATCAGGATGAAAACCAGCTTCACACCTTCCCTTCCTCTAAGGGCCAAAAACATTTTGTCCCCCAAAGGGACGGAGTGTGTCCACTGTAATTTTTAATTCTCAACTCAGGCCATGGAACAAAAAGAACAAAAAACTACTCGCATAAGGCTCTGGCAGGTAATGATCCTGGCCCTTTTACTGCTTGGAGCTGCTGGTTTTCTGCACACCTTTGATCCCAAGAATGAAACACCAATAGTAAAGCCCCTGGCCGGCTTGCCCGATGAAATAGGCCGATGGAAAGCAGGCAGCGACCTTCAGATCTCGGACCGCGAGCTCTCCATGCTGGGAATGGATGACTATGTTTTTCGCGACTACCACCGGGAAAATGCCGGCATAAACTTTTACGTCAGTTATTATGGGGCTATCCACAGGGACAAGGGCTATCACTCGCCGCTTAACTGCATGCCCGGCTCGGGATGGGGCATAGCTGAAACCAGCCGGATCAGCCTGGAACTGCCTGACGGCACCCTGGTCCGGGTAAGGCTGATGGTCCTTGAAAGGGGCTCCCAGCAGCAGTACAGCCTTTACTGGTACCAGTGCCGGTCCAGGATCATTGCCACGGAATACCGGGATCTGGCCTTCAGGCTCCTGGATTCCATTCGTTATGGCCGAACGGACGGGGCTTTTGTCCGGCTTATCATATCAGGCACCGAAGACAGCGCCACAGCCATGGAGCAGCTCAAGGACTTCGCCTCCCAGGCAATCCCCATTCTGGAGGAGTACCTCCCGGGGGGGTGATTCTGGTAACCGGGAAAAAATATGAAGGCGGGGAAGGTATGAAGATGGGAAGGCAGGAAAGTTCCAGAGCAGGAGGACGGGGATGATTTTCCCGCGCCCCCTCAGCCTCCTGGCTTCCAGAAACTTATAACCATGAAGAACTGACATGCCGGAACTGATATCTCGATACAAGCACCTGATCATTACCCTGGGACTGATCAGCCTCTGTTTTCTTCTTGTCTACTACCAGGTGGTACTGCAACTGGCATACTCCTGGGACAACAACCCCAATTATTCCCACGGCTATTTCATCCCTTTTGTATCGGCATTCATGGTCTGGTACAAGAGCCAGGAGATATTCGGCCAAACCATATCCCCCAGTCCGCTGCCGGGCATGCTTCTGGTCCTGGCCGGACTGGCTCAGCTGATTGTGGGCTGGGTGGGCACGGTAAATTTTCTGCAGGCCACCTCCATGATCCCCGTACTGACAGGATTGAGCCTGGTCTTCTGGGGAGGGGCGGTAACCCGCAGGCTGCTGGCGCCCATTCTTTTTCTCATCTTTATGATCCCGCTGCCGGCGATAATCTGGAACCAAATGGCCTTTCCCCTGGCGCTGCTGGCCTCCAAGATTGCTGCCTTCTCCATGGATTCCATCGGCCTGTTCATCCTGCGGGAAGGCAATATCCTGTACCTGCCCAATGTCACCCTGCAGGTGGAAGAGGCCTGCTCCGGGCTGCGCTCCCTGACCACTCTTTTCGCGCTGAGCGCTTTGATCGCCTATATGAGTCCCCTGGGGCGGCTGTCCAAGCTTATTGTTTTTCTGTCCGCGGTTCCCATTGCGGTGGTGGGTAATATTGTCCGCCTCATAGCCACCGGGGTTCTGGCCAAGTATTTCGGAGCAATGGTTGCCGAGGGCTTTATCCACGATTTTTCCGGCTGGCTTCTGTTCTTCTTCGGCCTTGTCTTTCTCGTGTTCTTGCAGGACTGGCTTTCCCGGTGGCATGCAAGAGGGCGGGACCAGGAAAAGGGGGCATCATGAACCGCTGTAGTCTGAAAGCTTCCAGGCTTAAGGCAGATGCCGGGACAAGTTATACCCGGCTTTTCAGGCGGCTTAGAGGGTCATCTTCTGTCTTTTTGATCCGGACTCGAACTCTCTTGCCGGGAGCAGGCGCTGGGCGGACTTGCAACCTTTAAATTCATGCTGTGTAACTGCTCAGCACATTTTGTGTATACTCTTGTTCTGGCCATCGGTGTCGGGGTCGGTATCGGTATCGGCTTCCGGCTCGGAGAGCCTACAGCTCGGAGAGGGTCGATAGAAAACCGAAAGCCAAAGTTGCGTGGGGCCTTCCCC
>PWGS01000074.1 GCA_003554505.1 Desulfonatronospira sp.
CAGAAAACCAATGGCTTCGACATCCGGCGGAAAGAAAGATTTTCCGGATGGCAACTATTTATTCTGAAGCCGAATCTGGTCAACATAGATAAACATTACAATACGTTTCAAGAGGTTAACATCATCAGCTATGATTTTTTGAATATCGATCCATCAAACAGTACTGATTCTTGTGAAATAATGCGCAAAAATCTTTCGTAATCCATCCTTAAAGCAGTAGCTGAAGGCGTGAACCGGTATCACCCGCATCAAAACTTTTCACACACCCTTCAAGTTGCCTGTCCAGCCCCTGAAAAAACTGGATCTTATCATTGTCGGCGCCGGTTAATGAAACAGGCATGACCCGGAGGACTCTTTTTTCAGCGCAAAAGGTTTGACTGTCTTTGAAAGGAACTTACTGCTTAAAAGCATCGGTCCATGCAGTGAGCGCATTCACAGCTTTCAGTCCTTGTGGGTGCTGAGCTTGCGCTGGTCCTGGAAACCATATAACCAAGGTTACATTAAATGCCCAATAAACAACCACACTCTTCCCTTGAACCGGAAGTCATAATTGAACAGGTTTTAAATATCAGCCCAAGCCAGTTCGAGGGCTGGCCGGAGTCGGTAAAAAAGCTGGCCCTGGAGCTGGCATCCGAGCTGTTCATTATAAGATATAATCCGTTTATAAATCCCCAGTCGGTCCAAAAGAGCGTTTTTTTCAGGTTTGAAAACGAACGCGGCGGTATTGCTCCCAAGTTTTACCAAATTATATCCCAGGGACTGGAAAGGTACTGGCAGGAATATCTGGAAGACCAGAGGTTCAAGGAAAAGGTCAAAAAAAAGATCAGCCGGCATCTCTCATCAGAAAATATTGCTACCAACCCTTCAACCTTGCTGGAATGTTCTACTGACGCCACCGACCTTCGCCTGGACATGCCCATGATGGTCCTATTTCCCGAAAATACGGCCCAGGTTCAGGCAGTGGTGCGTCTGGCCAACGAGATGGAGTTCGGGCTGGTGCCGCGGGGCGGGGCAACTGGCCTTACAGGAGGGGCCATACCCTGCTCCAGGAGAACAGTGGTTCTGAATACCGGCAGGCTGAAAAAGATCATGGACATAGATCCGGAAACCATGACCCTTACTGCCCAGTCCGGGGTGGTTACCCTGGACGCCATCAAGGCCGCCGGCCATAAAGGACTTTTGTTTACTGTAGACCCGGCCTCCAAGGCGGCCTCCTCTCTGGGCGGAAACATTTCCGAAAACGCCGGAGGACCTTTTGCTTTCGAGTACGGCACTACACTGGACAATATCCTCAGTTACAAAATGGTCACTCCAACTGCAGAGATCATACAGGTCCGGCGGGTAAACCATCCCCGGCACAAGATCCTGCCCCATGAGACAGTGACATTTGAGGTATTGGATGAACAGGACAGAGTTATCAGGACCATCAATCTGACAGGAGATGATATCCGGACGCCTGGCCTGGGAAAGGATGTTACCAACAAATACCTGGGAGGCCTGCCGGGAATCCAGAAGGAAGGCGTGGACGGACTTATTACCGAGGCCTGTTTTACCCTGCACCCCCAGCTTGCTCATTACCGGGTGCTGTGCCTGGAATTTTACGGGCATACCATGCACAATGCCATGCAGGTAATCAAAGAGATCGTTGCCCTGCGCGACGAGATCAGAAAAAGCGGGGATAAAGTCAAAATTTCGGCCCTGGAAGAATTTGGAACCAAGTATGTTCAGGCCATCGAATACCGGAAAAAGTCTGCCGGTTATGAGGGTGAGCCTATATCCGTACTCATACTGCAGCTTGACTCGGATGACGCCGGCGCCCTGGAAGATACCGTGCAGAAAGTGGTTGATGTGGTCTCTCCGTACGACCAGGTGGACGTGTTCGTAGCCGGGGACGACAAGGAGGCCGAGGAGTTCTGGGAGGACCGTCACCGTCTTTCGGCCATAACCAAGCATACCAGCGGCTTTAAAATAAACGAGGACGTGGTTATCCCCCTGGATGTGATTCCAGAGTTTGCGGACTTCATCGAAAACCTGAACCTTTATTATCTGGCCCTGGCTTACCGCAAGGCCCTGAACAGGGTTCTGGATCTGTCCGGAGTGAGCATTGACGATGAATATATCCTCATGGAACTTCAGGTCATTTCGCATATCCTGAAGCAGCAGATGACCAAAGATGCTCTGCCGGAGCAGATTTACGAACTGCAGATCGTGTTTTTCTTTCAGGATCTCAAGGGGCGTTATCCGGAGCACAGGACCAGGCTCGAGGAGATACTGCAGGATCTGCTTCGCAGCAGGGTGATAATTGCCAATCATATGCACGCCGGGGACGGCAATTGCCACGTCAATCTCCCTGTGAATTCCAATGATCCGGAAATGATGCGCCTGGCCGAGGCTGCTGCAGCCAGAGTTTTTGAGGAAGTGCTGCGGCTCAACGGACAGGTTTCCGGAGAGCACGGCATAGGATTGACCAAGATCAAGTACCTTTCCCGGGAAAAAATCGAAGCCCTGAAGGCCTACAAGGAGGAAATTGATCCAAAAAACATCTTTAATCCCCAGAAGCTGGTGCAGAGAAAGCTTGTTTCGGTCCCGTACACCTTTTCCTTCAACCAGCTTATAGAGGACCTGCGGCGGGCAGGGCTGGACGAAAGCGACCTGCTCATAAATCTTTTAAGAAGCATCCAGAACTGCTCTCATTGCGGCAAATGCAAGCAGGCCTGTCCCATGTTCATTCCTCAAAAGGGCAAGCTGTACCATCCCAGAAACAAGAATATCTCCCTGGCCGGCCTCATCGAGGCCCTTTACTATTCCATGCTGGTACAAGGGGATCCGGACCCGGACGTTTTAAGGGAGCTTAGAACCATTGTGGAGCATTGTACCGCCTGCGGGCGCTGTACAAAGATCTGTCCGGTTAAGATCAAGGGGGGGCAAGTATCCCTGGAAGCCAGAAACTATCTCAAGGACAGAAAAGTTTCCGGACACGCCATAAAGGACAGGCTTCTTGATTACGCTTCCAGCGATCCTTCCAGGCAGATTCCCAGGATGGCCAAGGCGGCGGCTGTGGGGCAGAGGTTTCAAAACGCCCTGGTGGGCATGATGCCTGCTTTCTGGCGAAAAAGAATCACAAGCCCGGTTTTTCAGTCCAGAACCCCGGCAATGGAATACCGCAATCTCTCGGAGATTCTCAGTCTTTCCAGGCAAAATCTCTTTGTTCCTGAAAAAAGCAAAAGCTCCAGGGCGCTGCTTTATTTTCCGGGATGCGGGGCCGGGATATTTTATCCTTCCATAGGCCTTGCAGGACTGGCTTTGCTCCTGAAGACCGGTGTAAATATTGTTTTGCCCAGGACACATATGTGCTGCGGTTATCCTCTTCTGGCCTCCGGCGACGAAGAGGGCATGCGCAAGATGGAAAGGCAGAATGTACAGCTATTAAATCGGCTTATAACCGATTTCCAGTGGCAGGGCCTGGAATTTACGCATATACTTACTTCCTGCGGAACATGCCGGGAAGGGATTCAGGGATATCGGCTCAGGGGCAATGGTTCACACCTCAAACACCAGGATATAATGCAGTACCTGCTGGAGAATATGGACAAGCCGACCCTGGCTGAACCCGGACAGGTTCTTTACCACCATTCCTGTCATGTGGAATGGGAGGATACGAATCCCCTGAAGGCCGGGGAGATTTATGCCCAGAAATTCAAGGAAAGCTTGAACCTCCAGGTGGAGATGAGCTCCGGATGCTGTGGTGAAAGCGGTCTGGGAGCCATGAGTTCTCCCAGGGTCTTCAATCCGGTGCGGCAGCAGAAAGTCCAGAATCTGAGCGAGCAGCTGCCCGGGATTGCCCGTGAAGTCCCCTTGCTTGTAGGTTGTCCCTCGTGCAAAATTGGTATAGGAAGATGTATGGAGATACTGGGGGAAAAGCGCCGGGTTATGCATACTGCTGAGTATGTTGCAGAAAGACTTCTGGGGGACGCCTGGAGAAAGGATCTGCTGCAAAGGATAAAAAATGCCGGCCAGGATAACAACATGCTTTTGGTAAAGGCAAAGTAGCATGAACCTGTTATTAAGTATCTGGGAATAGATTTCGGGATAAAAAGGGTGGGACTTGCTGTAAGCGACCAGAAGGGAAAGATGGTCTTTCCCTTGAAAACCATCCACCGCAGCCCCCGGGAGAATCTTTTTCTTGAACTTCTGAATATAATAGAGCAGAGGGGGATAGAAGCCATAGTGCTGGGCCTTCCCCTGGGACCCGAGGGGGAAAAAAGTCTTACCTGCAGACAGGCCGAAAATTTCATGCACAGCCTGGGCAGGCGTACCGCCTTGCCCCTTTATACCGTAAACGAAGCCTTTACTTCCATGGAAGCAGAAGAGATTTTGAGCAGTCGGGGCATCAAGAGAGAAAGACAGAAAGAAAGCCTGGACCAGGCAGCGGCCATGATCATTCTGGAGTCTTTCCTGGAAGGCATTTCCCATAAGGGAGGGGGGAAATGAACGCCAAAAGAATACTTTTGTGTTTTTTTCTTCTTATTGTGCTGGGGGCAGGGGCTGGAGCAGGGTATTTTTATCACCTGGTGCACTCCCCCCAGAGCAGGGATAGCCGCCAGGAGATAGTGCGCATTAAGCCCGGGCAGAGCTTTAAGAGTATTGCTCATCAGCTGGAATCCATGGGGCTTATCGATAATGCCACAGTCATGTACTACTGGGGCTGGCTGCAGGGCAAGGCTACAAAAGTCCAGGCAGGACATTTCCAGGGGGATGCCCAGTGGTCCATGCAGAGAATGCTGGAGCACCTGAGTACCGGCAGGGAGAAACTGCTCCGCCTGCAGGTGCCCGAGGGGGCCGCCTGGTGGGATGTGGCCCGGATACTGGAAAGAAGAGAGCTTGCATCCTTTGAGGATTTTGAAGAGGTGATCAAGGATGAAAAATTTCTGGAGGATATGGGCATCCATGCCTCCACTGCAGAAGGTTTCTTGTATCCGGAGACCTATTATATCTCTCCCAGCAGGGATGTGGGTGCAGAAAAGCTGGTCCGCATAATGATCAATCAGTTCTGGAAGTCCCCCAGTGATCTCTGGGGGGAAATGTCTTTTGACCAGATCTACGACATGGTAAACAAGGCTTCGCTCATTGAAAAGGAAGCAGCGGCCCCAGCGGAGCGCCGTAGAATTTCAGGCGTGTTTCACAACCGCCTGAAAAGCAATATGCTCTTGCAATGCGATCCCACAATAATTTACGGGCTTGGGGAGGAATTTGAAGGAAGGCTCAGGCGCAGGCATCTGGAGGACAGGGACAATGAATACAATACTTATCAGCACCGGGGATTTCCCCCGACTCCCATCTGTTCTCCGGGCCGGGCTTCCCTGAAGGCTGCCCTGGATCCGGAAGAACACGGTTATTATTACTTTGTTTCCAGAAACGACGGAACCCATCACTTCAGCAAAACCCTGCAGGAACACAACCGGGCTGTTTACCGCTACCAGATCATGGTCCGGTGAACAGGCTTGAATGCGCCGGTGTCCGTGGCCCGGGATACCTGCTCTCGCAAGGGTCACCGGCGTTTTTCAAGATTACTTCAGAATTTGCTTCACTTTGTCCAGGAGTTCCGTCAAGTCAACTGATTTGACCACATAGGGGTCCGCGGCGATGGATTTAAGATCATGCTGGAAGCTGTCGTAAGCCGTGCAGAGAATCACTGGAAGGCTCTGGTCCCTGGATCTTATTTCCTGCAGAAGGTCCAGACCGGACTTGTCCTGGCCGAGTTTTATGTCCAGGACCACCAGATCCGGATCTTCCTGGTCCAGAAGGGACAATATCGGCTCGCTGCCGTCTGAAGTGACCACTTCGTAGCCGCTGTTTTCAAATTCTTCCTGGTAAAGCATGCGGATATGCAGTTCATCATCCACCACCAAAATCTTTTTGCTCATATGAAGCTCCTTTAACAAAATCCTGATCTTGTTTGTCCCGGGTCATTGCCACCGGGCTTCTCTGCTGTAAAATCACCCCCTTCGACTCCGGGTATGATTGAACTGATTGTATTAGATTTTTTAAAAAAATAAAAGGGTATTAACATGCAAATCCTTATTGAGCCCGAAAACCAATGGGCGGACATTGACAGAGCAAGCACTGTATTAAACCTCTTGAAAAAACTTGAGCTCAGGCCGAATCAGGCTGTTGTCATCCGCAACGGTGAACTGCTGACTCCGGACAGAAAGATTGATCCGGAAGACAGTATTGTAGTCAGAAAAATTGCTTCCAGGGGCTGAAATATGAAATGCCCCAGATGCAAAACAACCGCGGCGGTGGCTCTGCCCAGCCACAACGCAGGATTCTGCCCGGAGTGTTTCAAAGTGTTTTTTTCCAGGCAGGTGGCAAAGGCCATCAAAGAGAGACAGCTCTTCAGCAAAGAGGACAAAATACTCATCGCCCTCAGCGGAGGCAAGGACTCCCTGGCCCTGGCCAGGGAGCTGCAGCTTCAGGGCTACAACACGGCCGGACTGCACATGGACCTGGCTATCCCCGGATCATCGGATAAAGCCAGGGATCATGTGGAGAGGTTCTGCAGGGATTTCGGGGTTGATCTGCACGTACTGGAAATGGAAAAGGAGGGGCTGCCCATTCCAGTGGTGGAAAAGAAATTCAACAGGCCTGTATGTTCATTATGCGGGCGCATCAAGAGGTACTACTTCAACAAATTTGCCCTGGACCATGGTTTCAATGTACTGGCGACAGGTCACAACCTTGATGATGAGGCGGCCAGGCTTTTTTCCAATGTCATGCGCTGGGACGTTTCCCACCTGGGCTCCCAGGGACCGGACCTGCCGGCGGAGCAGGGTTTTGTGCGTAAGGTCAAACCCCTTTACCGGCTCAGTGAATTCGAAACCGCCAACTACAGTTTCCTGGCAGGGATAGATTACTGCTATTCTCCATGTCCTTACAGCAAGGGAGCCAGTTTTACCTATTACAAGACATTGCTGGACGAGCTGGAATATGAGCAGCCCGGGCGCAAGATCAGCTTTTACGAGGGGTTTTTGAACCGGGGCAGACAGGCTTTCGCCCGCCAGGACGAACAGCAGGGAGGTAAGCCCCGGCCGTGCCCCGGATGCGGCTACCCCACCACCGGGGAGATATGCGGGATATGCCGCATCCGGGAGATCATGGGCTCAAAGGAATAAGGCAGGTGCTGCAAGTCAACTTTGTTTCAGGCCACTTTTTCCCGGACATAGTTGATGAGTCCGCCTTTGGCCAGGATGTCGGCCATGAACTCAGGAACTGGAAGGCTGTTTACAGTGTCCCCCGTGGTATGGTTGACAATCTTTCCTTCCAGGGCCTTTATTTCCAGTTCATCACCATCGCTCAGCCTGCTTATTTCATCGCCCCCCTCCAGCAGGACCAGACCCATGTTGAAGCCGTTGCGGTAAAATATGCGGGCGAAACTGTGGGCTATGACCACGGGAATCCCTGCCCCGAGTATGGCTATGGGGGCGTGCTCACGGGAGGAGCCGCAGCCGAAGTTCTTGCCCCCCAGAAGGATGTCTCCTCTGTTTACCCGGCTGACCCAGTTCTCTTCCAGTCCGGCCATGCAGTTCCGGCCCAGTTCTTCCGGATCAGTGGTCACCAGGCATCTGGCCGGGATGATGGCGTCTGTATCTATATGGTCTCCTACCTTGTGCCCTTTGCCTTTGAAATGCATGTCTTTTCTCCTGCAGAAGTAATATTAAACCCGTGCCGGGGGAATGATGCGTCCGGCTACCGCCGTAGCCGCGGCCACGTAGGGCGAGCCCAGGTAAACTTTGCTTTCCAGGCTGCCCATGCGGCCCTTGAAGTTGCGGTTGGTGGTGGCCAGACAGGTTTCCCCGGAGGCCAGAATACCCATGTGCCCGCCCAGGCAGGGTCCGCAGGTGGGAGGACCGATTATGCCCCCGGCTTTTAAAAATATTTCCAGCAGGCCCTCTTCCAGGGCCTGGGCATATATTTTAGGAGTAGCCGGCAGGACTATTAAGCGAATGTTTTTGTCCACATGGCGATCCTTTAATATGTGCGCGGCCTGTCTCAGATCCGAGATGCGTCCGTTGGTGCACGATCCCAGAACCACCTGGTCCACTTTTATCTCTTCCAGGTCGTCGACCCCGGCTACATTGTCCGGCAGGTGCGGGCAGGCGATTTGGGGAGGCATGCCGCTGACCTGCATGTCCACCTGCATGCAGTATCCGGCCTGCCCGTCGGGCTCAAGGAAGTCGTCGCCCTGGCGGCCATGCTCCCGGCAGTAGTCCAGGGTCACCTGGTCCACGGGAAACAGCCCTGCCTTGCCCCCGGCTTCAATGGCCATGTTGGCCATGGTCATCCTGGCTTCAGCATCCAGCTCCGTCAGGGTATCACCGGCGAATTCCAGGGCCCGGTACAGGGCTCCGTCAACCTTTATGCGGCCTATGAGATTCAGGATAAGGTCCTTGGATGTGGTGAACTCATCCAGGCTTCCGTTCATATTCACCCTGATGGTTTCCGGGATCTTGAACCAAGTCTCCCCAAGGGCCATGGCCGCGGCAATGTCGGTGCTGCCCATGCCTGTGGCGAATGCCCCCAGGCCGCCGTAGGTGCAGGTATGGCTGTCAGCCCCCACCACCACGTCCCCGGGTCCCACCAGACCAAGTTCAGGCAGCAGGGCATGCTCCACCCCGACGTTGCCGCCTTCGTAGTAATGAGTGATGTTCATTTCCCGGGCGAAACGGCGTACTTTCTGCACCTGCTCGGCAGAGGCGATGTCCTTGTTGGGGGTGAAATGATCACAGACCAGGGCTATCTTGTCCGCATCGAACACTCTTGGCGCCTGCATCTTGCGGAAAGAATCCCCCGCCAGAGGGGCGGTGATGTCGTTGGCCAGGACCAGGCTCACCCGGCAGGGTATTATCTGCCCGGGTTTTTTTATCTCCTCTGGACTGTGCTTCTGCAGAATCTTTTCAGCCAGGTTTTTTCCCACGTCGTCTCTCCTTATTTTTCTCTTCAATATATTAGGGAATATTGCGGCTCTGTTCGGCCTTGGGGTCGGTTTCCTTTTTGGCCAGCCTGTTCAGGGCGTTTATATAGGCCTTGGCACTGGCCACAATGACGTCTGGATCGGCTGCCCTGCCCACCGAGGTGACATCGTTCTCTTCCAGCTTCACCGTGACTTCGCCCTGGGCATCAGCACCTCCTGTAATGGCGCTTACTGAATAGCGAAGCAGAGTGGGGTTTCTTTTTACCAGGCGGTCAATGGTGTTGAATACCGCGTCAATGGCCCCCACCCCGAAATCGGAAAGCTGTTTTTCCTCTCCCAGCACTTCCATTTTCAGGGCTGCAGTGGGGATGGCCATGTTGCCGGAAATGGAGCTCAGGTAGATGAGCTTGAACTTGTCCGGGATGCGGTAGACCTCTTCCAGGACAATGGCTTCCACGTCCTCCATATACAGCTTTTTCTTCTTGTCCGCCAGGGATTTGACCACTTCCGACACCTGGGTCAACTGATCCCTGGTCAGGCGGTATCCCAGTTCTTCCAGCTTCTGATTCAGGGCGTACCTGCCGGAATGCTTGCCTATGACAATGTCGCTGCCGGCCTTGCCTATGCTGGCCGGGGTCATGATCTCGTAGGTCTCGCGGTTCCTGAGCATCCCGGCCTGGTGAATGCCGGACTCGTGGGCGAAGGCATTGCCGCCGATAATGGGCTTGTATGGAGGTATGGGCTGGCCGATGATCATAGACAGAAGCCGGCAGGAGGGATAGATCTGTTCGGTGTTTATGCCTGTTTCCAGGTTGTAGAAACCTTTGCGTACGTTAAGGGCCATGACCAGCTCTTCCAGGGCCGCGTTGCCGGCGCGCTCCCCGATTCCGCTCAGGGTCACTTCCGCCTGCCTGGCCCCGGCCTTGCAGGCGGCCAGGGTGTTGGCCACTCCCAGGCCCAGGTCGTTGTGGCAGTGTACACTGAATACGGCCCGCTCACTCTCCTTTACATTGGTCAGCAGATAGTCGATAAGCTCGGCGTATTCCTGGGGCTGGGCATAACCCACGGTGTCCGGGATGTTTATGACCCCGGCCCCGGCGTCTATGGCGGTTTGAACCACCTGCACAAGAAACGCGGGGTCGGAGCGGGAGGCATCCTCGGCGGAGAACTCCACGCTGGGGCAGAGGCTTCTGGCGTAAGTCACCGCTTCATGAGCGATTTCCAGGATCTGCTCCCGGGTTTTGTCCAGCTTGTACTTCATATGAATGTCGGAAGTGGCCAGAAAGGGGTGCAGCCTCGGCTGGGCCGCGTGCTGCACCGCATCCCAGGCCTTGTCCATGTCTTCCTTGACTGCACGGCAAAGACCTGCCACCTGGCAGTCCTTCACCGTGGCTGCAATCTCGGCCACGGCCTCCTGATCCCCGGTGCTGGCAGCGGGGAACCCTGCCTCTATGACGTCCACTCCCAGCCTTTCCAGCTGTCTGGCCAGACGTATTTTTTCCCCGGCGTTCATGGTGGCCCCGGGAGACTGTTCTCCATCGCGCAACGTGGTGTCGAAAATATAGATTCTATCGGACATATCCATCTCCTGGCTTATTTTTTTGTAATGTAACTATTCAGCACATTTTGTGTGTACCCTTGTTCTGGCCATCGGTGTCGGGGTCGGTATCGGTATCGGCTTCCGGCTCGGAGAGCCTACAGCTCGGAGAGGGTCGATAGAAAACCGAAAACCAAAGTTGCGTGGGGCGTTCCCTAACAGCTTCGATACCGACCCCGATTCCGATACCGACCCCGACAAAACCAATTATCATGGTGAAAAGTTACTTTGTAATCAGAGTAAAAGCAGATACTGGGTATACTGACCAGTTAGTTTTCATCCGGAAACGGTTCTTTTCCCTTTTGGCGGCGTCAATCTGCACAATTATTCGTCACCGTATTAAGATACGCCTCCTCATAATTGCTTGATTTCCTTGCCAAAAGAAAAAA
>PWGS01000022.1 GCA_003554505.1 Desulfonatronospira sp.
AACCAGCTTAACTACGGCCCCGCATATGGTGGGCGGAACAGGGCTCGAACCTGTGACCCCCGGCTTGTAAGGCCGATGCTCTCCCAACTGAGCTATCCGCCCCGTGAAGTAAATTATTTAACCTTTGTGCTTTGACTTGTCAACACATTTTTATCAACCTTCATGGCCTGATCCACTTTTTTCCTGATTTCCTCAAATACCGTTTCCGGATCAGCTCCGGCGTCCAGGACCACAATCCTGTCCTGTTCCAGGGTAGCCAGCTCAAGATATCCCTGCCTGACTCTTGTGTGAAAATCCAGGGCCTCGGCCTCAAAACGGCCCTCGGAACTGGGGATGTTTTTCTCCATGTTTCTACTGAGAGCGCGCCTGAGCCCGGTTTCCGGGGAAAGATCAAGAAGGAAGGTAAGGTCGGGCAGGATCCCGTTCACATCCACGCTGTTCATTTGCTGCAGGATATCAAGCCCCATTTCCCGGCCGTAACCCTGGTAAGCCAGGGTGGAATGAGTAAAGCGATCCGAAATCACAATCCTGCCCGACTGCAGGGCCGGACGAATAACCTTTTGCACGTGCTGTGCCCTGTCCGCCAGATAGAGAAAAAGTTCAGCCTCCCTGGTCAGGTCAATGCTGTCCAGGGACAGAAGCATCCTTCGCAGCTCGGCTCCGAGCCTGCTTCCACCGGGTTCAAGAGTAACCAGCACAGCATGTCCCTGCTGCACAAGGTGTTTTCGCAGGAGTTCTGCCTGTGTGGATTTGCCGCAACCCTCTATTCCTTCAAAGGTAATAAACACTGTCCTTCCTTTTTACCCCCCTGTACCCTTGCCGGTTCCGGTTTCGGGGTTCTGGCCGGCTGAAAAACGTACCTCTCCAGAGATCTCTGATAATTTGACCAGAACCCTGAAGAGCCTTCAGAATCCAGCCCCTCTCCCAGGGCCTGATCCAGGGTCTTGATCTTGGCGTCAAGATTGTCTGCGAAATGCAGTACAAAAGCCTCCCTGGTCTTGGGCCTTTTGGGAGAGCCGAACTCCAGCTCTCCATGATGACTGATGATTATATGCTTGAGATGCATAATCAGATCCGGGTCCAGATCCTTTGCCTTGTCCAGAAAAGGATCCATCATGTCCAGCCCCAGGAAAATGTGTCCCAGGAGCTTACCCTGGCTTGAATAGTCCCGGCTGGCGCCGGGCAGGATTTCCCTGGCCTTGCCCAGGTCATGCAGCGCAGCCGCGGAAATCAGGATGTCCCGGTCCAGGTCCGGGTAGAGATCGCATATCTTGTTGCAGATGTGGCAGACGCTGAGGGTATGCTCCAGCAGCCCTCCCATGTAGGCATGATGAATGCTTTTGGCTGCCGGGGCCTTCAAAAGAGCCTCTTTGATTTCTTCCCGGGTCAGGATCTTTTTCACCAGCTTCTTCCAGGGCGGATAAAATATATTCCGCTGCAGAAATGAAAGCAGGTTCTGGTGCAGCTCTTCAGGGGCCGGATTGGAAACAGGGAGAAAAAGACCCGGGTCGACTTCACCCTGGTTTATAAACTGCATTTCTTCAATATTGAGCTGAAGCTGCTCTCCGAATACCTGGGAAGAGGCCCGTATGCGGACCAGCTGCTCCGCAGGTATGTCCTGGAACTGCCTGCTGAGTGGATTCCAGAGCCGGGCCTGGATCTCACCGGTCCCGTCCTGAAGGGTGAGCTGCCAGTATGGCCCGTTTCTGGCCTGGGCCTGCCTGGCCCTGATGACCATGAATAGGTCTTCTACCTGCTGTCCGGCCCGGATATCCTGCACAAAATATTTTTTGGTCTGCATGGTGTTGTCAAATTATTTGCATTGGAGTATGGATTGATGCTCTTTTTATAGCGGCCCACAGAGCGATGTAAGCTGGGAGAATCCCCCGGCGGCAATCTCTATATCCCCGCCCGCAGATCCGGGATGAATTGTCGCTGCAAGGATGCCGGAAATCAGTTGACGGGTAATGCTCTCGTAATAAACCAACGGAAACAATACTACAAGGACAGCACTTAATTCACAAGGATAAACTATGGCCAGCAAAAAAGGGGAAAGCAGGGTCAAGGTGTTTTTGGACTGGTGCAAAGGATGCGGCATATGTGCAGCCTTTTGCCCGAGCAAAGTCCTGAGTGTGGACAAACAGGGCAAAATCCGTGTTGATCACGAAGATGAATGCATTAACTGCGGTTTCTGTGAAATTCACTGCCCGGATTTCGCTATAATGGTCTATCCCAGGGAAGAGCGCCCCCCTTTCGAAGCCAATATTGACGATGTAGCGCCCGCCACCAGGGAAGAACTGCATAAAATCAGGAACAGCAACTCCAAATAGTTTTCATCCGGAAGCGGTTTTTTTTTGCTGCGCCTGCCACGCGCCTCGCGTGGTCGATCTGCACCATTATTCGTCAAGGTATCAAGATACGCATCCTCATTAATTATTTGATTTTCTTGCCAAAAGAAAAAAATCCTCGTATCCGGAAAGAAAGACTTTCCCAATGGAAATCAAACAAACCCGGCAATCAAAAAAGGCAGGTTTTAAATGGCCGCCAGATCACGCAGAAACAAGACTACAGAAATATTCGCCCTGGGAAACGAGGCAGTGGTGGAAGGCGCCCTTATAGCGGGGGGCACTTTTTATGCAGGATATCCCATCACCCCTTCCACGGAAATAGCCGAGGAGATGTCTTCCAGGCTGCCGCACCTGCGCGGAGGAGTGTTCATTCAGATGGAAGATGAAATAGCCGGCCTGGGAGCAGTCATAGGGGCATCACTGGCCGGCCGTAAGGCCATGACCGCCACTTCAGGACCGGGTTTTTCCCTTATGCAGGAACACATAGGCTATGCCTGCATAACCGAGGTACCCCTGGTCCTGGTCAATGTCATGCGCGCCGGACCCAGCACCGGAATGCCCACCAATCCGGCTCAGGCGGATGTGCAGCAGGCCAGATGGGGAACCCATGGCGACCACCCCATTATCGTACTTTCAGCAAGCGATGTTCAGGAATGCCTGCGACTGACAGTAACAGCCTTTAATTATGCGGAAAAGTACCGTACCCCGGTTATCCTTCTCCTGGACGAGGTCACCGCCCATACCAGGGAAAAAATCAGTCTGCCGGACCCCGAGGACATAAATATCTATTCCAGGCTGACCCCCAGCATGCCCCCGGAATGGTACATGCCCTACGAGGACAACATGCGCGGCGTTGCTGCCATGCCTCCCCTGGGGGCTGGTTACCGCTACCATGTTACCGGCCTTATCCACGACGATCACGGATACCCCACTTCCAAACCCAGGGAGGTGGAACATATAATGCACAGACTGTTTCGCAAAATAGACCAGTTTTTCTACGACATCCAGATCGTGGATGAAACTCAGTGCGAGGATGCGGAAACGTGCATTATAGCCTATGGATGCGTGGCCAGGTCTGCCGAGCTTGCAGTGCAGCAGGCCCGGGAAAGAGGGGTCCGTGCCGGACTGCTCAAGCTCAAGACGCTGTTTCCCTTCCCCAGGCCGGCTGTGGAAAAGATGCTGCGTCAATGCAGCAGCGTCGTGGTGCCGGAAATGAATATGGGTCAGATGTCGCGCGAGATCAAGCGCGTCAACAACGGACAGAGCAAGATCCTTACCCTGAACAGGGTCGATGGACAGATCATCACCCCCGGACAAATCCTGAGCAAAATACTCAAAGGTTGACACCATGGCCAAAGTAACCCAGCTCATTCACAATTACCTCAGGCATTCCAAGAGATTTCCTCACGTATTCTGTCCCGGCTGCGGACACGGTATTGTACTGGGATCTCTTATCCGCTCCATAGACTCCATGGGCCTGGCCAAGGACGACGTGGTCCTGGTGGCCGGAATAGGCTGTTCAGGCAGGATACCCGTTTACGTGGATTTCAATACCATACACACCACCCACGGCCGGGCCCTGACCTTTGCCACCGGAATCAAGCTGGCCAACCCAAGGCTCAAGGTAATAGTGGTCATGGGCGACGGGGACGCCCTGTCCATCGGGGGCAACCATTTAATCCACGCAGCCAGACGCAATATCGGGGTCACCGCCCTGGTACTCAACAACCATATCTACGGCATGACCGGGGGGCAAAGCTCCTGCACCACCCCCACGGGCAGTTTTTCCACAACCACGCCCTTTGGTCAGCTTGAGGACGAGTTCGATATATCCCGGGTGGCAAAAGTCTGCGGGGCCAGCTTCGTGGCCCGCACCACGGTGATGCAGGCCTCGGCCATGGATTCATTGATCTCGGAAGCGGTCATGCATCCCGGCTTCGGGCTGGTGGAAATATTAAGTCCGTGCCACACCCAGTACGGACGGAAAAACAGATTCAAGACCTGTGTAGACATGTATAAATGGCTGCAGAAAAGCTCCCCTCCCCTGGAAAAATACAGGGAACTCACCCCGGAAAAACAGGAAAAGGCCATCGCCACGGGCATCTTTGAAAAAAAAGACTGCGAAGGGCTGGAAGAAAAATACGCCCGCATGCGCCGCAACCTCAGAGGAGAGCGATGATGTCAAACGAGCTGCATCTGGACAGATTCGAAGTCCGCTTGTCCGGGCTGGGCGGCCAGGGCATACTTACTCTGGGCCGCATCATGGGGCAGGCTCTGGCCCTGGACCCCGGCTACGAGGTCGCCCAGACCCAGAGCTATGGACCTGAAGCCCGTGGAGGAGCCAGCCGCTGCGACCTGGTCGTAAGCACCGGCAAGATCAGCTACCCCAAAACCATCTCCCTGGACCTGCTGGTGGCCCTGAGCCAGGAGGCCTGCAACAAGTACTTCGGAGATCTCAAATCCAAGGGATTCCTGCTGGTGGACACCTCCCTGGTTTCCCAGACGCCTACCAACATCTTCTGGGGGCTGCCCTTCACCACCATGGCCCAGAAACTGGGTCTGGTCCAGACCACGAACATTGTGGCCCTGGGAGCACTGACGCACTTTATACCTTTCATGCGGGCCACTTCAGTGCGCAAAAGCCTCAAGGAAATCCTGCCCCTGAAAATTGTGGATATAAACCTTAAAGCCTTCAACGCCGGTTTAAACCGGGCCAAAAAGGAATACCCGGAGGCTCCTGAAAAATGGAAATTCTCCTGACCAACGACGACGGCATCCACGCCCTG
The DNA here is from genome assembly GCA_003554505.1 of Desulfonatronospira sp. GTDB lineage: Bacteria > Desulfobacterota > Desulfovibrionia > Desulfovibrionales > Desulfonatronovibrionaceae > Desulfonatronospira. Next base: position 5,135 of record PWGS01000022.1, read on the forward strand.
GGCCTGAAGACCCTGTTCAAGGTCCTCACCGGGGCGGGGTACAAGGTGCATGTGGTTGCCCCCATGACCGAACAAAGCGCAGTGGGCCATTCCCTGACCATTTTCTCCCCGATCAAGGTTAAAAAGATCCGCGAGAACAATTTCAAGGGACTGGGGCTCTCCGGCACCCCTGTGGACTGTGTCAAATGGGCCATGCACTTTCACCTCCAGAAAAAACCGGACCTGATTGTCTCCGGCATAAACAGCGGGGCCAATGTAGGAATAGATATTCTTTACTCAGGGACGGTATCCGCAGCCACCGAGGGGGCCCTGGCCGGAGTACCCTCCCTGGCCGTATCCATCGACGACTTCCGTCCCATGGACCTTTCGCACCAGGCCCACTGGGTGCAGGCTTTTATTCAGCGCTTTGACTGGTCCAGGCTGCCCTATCAAAACGTTTTGAACCTCAACTTCCCTGCCTGCGAAGTACATGAGGCCAGGGGCATAAAGGTCTGCCCCCAGACCACTGTGGTCTACCGTGACTTTTACCAGCTTCGCGAAGACCCCCGGGGCAACCCTTATTACTGGCTTGGCGGGGAAATACCCATGCACCTGGTGGACCCGGAAGCTGACCGGGCCATGCTCAGCCGGAATTACATAACCCTGACCCCGCTCCAGTTCGAACTTACCAACCATGAAGTCATGAACGAGTTGCAAGAAACCCTGGCATCTGTTAATGTCAGGTTCTGATATTCAAATGTAGTAGAATGCGTTGCAGGAATCTGACCGTCTTTTGTCAAATTTAAGACAGGTCACCTGCATAAATGCAGCTTTTTCAATATTCACCATAGACAAGGAGGACATATGCCCCTGACATCCCCCAAGGAAATGTTCGACAAGGCTTATCAGGGCGGCTACGCCATCGGCGCTTTCAATGTCAACAACATGGAGATCATCCAGGGCATAATGAAGGCCGGAGAGGCAGAGCAGTCACCCCTTATTCTCCAGGTATCCGCTGGCGCCCGCAAGTATGCCGGGCAGAACTACATCATGAAACTCATGGAGGCCGCCCTCAAGGAATCGAATCTGCCCGTGGTTCTCCACCTGGACCATGGACAGAACTTCGAGATCTGCCGGGATGTAATAAGCGACGGTTTCACCTCGGTCATGATCGACGGCTCTCACCTGCCCTTTGAGGAGAACATAGCCCTGACAAAGCAGGTGGTGGAATGCGCCCATGGACAGGGGGTATGGGTTGAGGCCGAGCTTGGCCGTCTGGCCGGTGTGGAGGATGAAGTCAGCTCCAAGGAAAACGTTTTCACCGACCCGGATGAAGCAGTGGAATTCGTGGAGCGTACCGGCTGCGACTCCCTGGCCATAGCCATAGGCACAAGTCACGGGGCCTACAAGTTCAAGGGCGAACCCCCCCTGGACTTTGACCGCCTGGAACAGATCTCATCCAGGCTGCCGGGATATCCCCTGGTGCTGCATGGAGCCTCCTCTGTGCTGCCGGAGTTTATCGACATGGCCAACCGTTACGGCGGACAGGTTTCCGACGCAAAAGGAGTTCCAGAGGATTTTCTGCGCCGGGCCGCCAAATCAGGAGTATGCAAAATCAATATAGACACCGACATCAGGCTGGCCATGACTGCGGTTATCCGCAAATTCTTTCATGAAAAGCCTCAGGAATTCGATCCCCGCAAGTACCTGGGACCGGCCAGGGAAGCAGTGCAGGAGATGGTCCAGCACAAAATCAAGAACGTTCTGGGATCTTCCAACCGGATTTAATGGGGTTTCCTGGTCCGCCGGCCGTCCACTTCACGCCGAAGGCGCTCATGCCCCGGGCGTGATTTAAGCACCTGATTTACAAGTCCTGCAAAAGGATTTAATATTATTAGAGTTGCAAAACTATAATCTTTCAAGGAGTGAAAAATGGCAGTCAAGGTAGGAATCAACGGTTTCGGTCGTATCGGCAGATACATGACCAGGTTACTTGCAGGTAATCAGGAGCTGCAGCTGGTGGCCATAAACGCCAGGGCAGAAAACAAAGACCTGGCACACCTCTTTAAATACGATTCGGTACACGGCACTTTTCCGGGCGAGGTCCAGGCCAATGAAAAGGGCTTTACCATTGACGGTGTCCAGGTCCTGGTCACCAGGCAGGGACCGGGTGAATGGTCCTGGGGGGATCTGGGAACAGACATGGTTCTGGAGACCACGGGCAAGTTCACCGACCGGGAAAGTAACGAAAAACACCTTTCCTGCGGAGCCAGAAAAGTCCTTATAAGCGCGCCGGGCAAAAACCCGGACAATACCATCGTGGTTGGCGTAAACGACAAGGACCTGCGCCCCGAGGACAAAATCATCTCCAACGCCTCCTGCACCACCAACTGCCTGGCCCCTGCAGCCAGAGTGCTGCATGAAAGCTTCGGCATCAGACACGGGCTCATGACCACCATCCACTCCTACACCATGAGCCAGAGGATTCTGGACGGGTCGCACAAGGACATACGCCGTGCCAGGGCCGCGGCCATGTCCATGATTCCCACAACCACCGGGGCGGCCCGCATGGTTACCCAGGTTATCCCCGAACTCAAGGGCAGGCTGGACGGCATGGCGGTCCGGGTACCCACAGCCAACGTATCCCTGGTGGACCTTGTAGCGGAAGGGGATAAAAAGACCACCGCCCAGGAAGTGAACCAGGCCCTGCAGGCAGCAGCAGAGGGACCCCTCAAGGATATTCTGGGATACACAGAGATACCCCTTGTTTCAGTGGATTACAACGGCAGCACCTACGGCGGCGTGGTGGACGGTCCGTTGACCTCGGTCATGGACGATACCCAGGTCAAGCTCATCATCTGGTATGACAACGAAGCCGGCTTCTGCAACCAGCTTCTGAGGCTGATGCACAAAGCCAAGGCCACCATGTAATTTTTCAAAGCCTTACAACCTGGCCCTGGAACACCCCGAAACACTCCAGGGCCATTCCCTTTCCGTTGATCTCCCCTGCACACTGCTGCACCATGTCATCAACCCCGTGGTCACTTCTGTCCTGGTTGTGATGAAAAAGACCCAGCCTCTTTGCCCTGGAAGCTGCAGCAAGTTCCATGGCCTGCGTACAGGTTGAATGGCCCCAGCCCTTTTTGTGCCTGTATTCTGCAGGGGTGAACTCGCTGTCGTGCACCAGCAGATCCGCGTTTCGGGCGAACCGGGCATATTCCTCAAAAGAAGCCCCGCCCCGGTGACAATATCCCAGTTCGTTATCCGTGAGAAAAACAAACGTCCTGCCGTCGCTGCTTATCCTGAAACCCTGGCCCAGATTGGGGTGGGACAGGACAATGGTCTCCAGGTAAAAGCCCTGCATCTCCAGACCGCTTTGAAACTCCTGGTAATCAATTCCCGACATCACCTGGTTGTACGGGACTGGAAAATGCGGCGGCCGCAAGAGATTCTTGAAGACCAGCTTGGGCAGGTCGCCCTGCAGCCGGGGCTGACCATAAAGGTTGAGCCTGAATCCGTGCTGATACAGAGGCTGAAAAAACGGCAGCCCCATAATATGATCCCAGTGGGTATGGGTAAAAAAAAGATCCGCCCGGGAAGCCTGCTCCTTTAACAAGCTGGCCCCGAGCCTTCGAATGCCTGTGCCGGCATCCAGGATAATCCTGCCGCCCTTGTCACTTCTGACTTCCACGCAGGAGGTTTCTCCTCCGTATCTGGCATACTCGGGACCGCAAACCGGAACGGATCCCCTGGAACACCAGAAAATAATCTCCATAATACTCCTGTGTTACCGGCGAGATCATGTTCAAGTGCCACAAACACCACCTCAATACAATAGTTTTTTACTTGCAGTGAAGCCTGAATTTGTTCAGAATAAAAAGCGGCTTTTCACTACTTTCAAAGCTCGGATACCATTATCTGGTCAGCGTTTTGCATGGGGCAAGCCAGATAGATAATTCACAGGGAGTCCATCATGTCACAGACAGTAAGAATTTTTGCTCTGAGCACCTGCATCCACTGCAAAAAAGCCAAGGAATACCTGGATGAGTGCAAAGTAAACTACCCCCCGGTCCACGTGGACTGGCTCACCGGTGAAGAACGTAACAACAGCCTGGCAGAACTGAAGAAATATAATCCCGCCGCCAGCTTTCCCACCATCCTGGTGGGAGACAGGGTGATTGTGGGCTTCAAAAAAGACGAGCTGGACCGGGCCCTGGGCATTGCATAGCCCTGCCGCGCAGCTTTTTGGACTTCAAGGTCTGCACACAGCACAGCTCTGCCATGCTGCCGGCATGGGTGAAGTTTTTTGCCCGCCCCTGCAGGTACCGCGTGTTCCCGGTTGTCACGGGACGGTTTCTTTGACTGTATTTGACGATAAACTCCTTTAGGTATAATAGAGCACTTTTGCATTCAGCAAGCGCTGCAGCCCGCAGATCGTGAATCCCTGTCAAATATACGGAGTTTGAGATGCCAGAGAGTCTGCCCAAAGGTTTTGAGCCCCGGGACGGGGAAAAAAAATGGACAACTTACTGGAATGACAACCAGAGCTTCACTCCTTCGGATGAGCCCGGTGGCAAATCCTACAGCATAGTCATCCCTCCGCCCAATGTCACGGGCACTCTTCATATGGGTCATGCCTTGAACCTCACCCTGCAGGACATCCTGTGCCGCTATCACCGCCAGCAGGGGTACGACGTCCTCTGGGTGCCGGGCACCGACCATGCCGGCATCGCCACCCAGAACGTGGTGGAAAAATCCCTGGCCGCCCAGGGCACAACCAGGCAGGACCTGGGCCGGGAGGAATTCGTCCGGCAGGTCTGGCAGTGGAAGGAAGAGTACGGAGGCAAAATCCTGAACCAGATAAGCAGGATAGGTGCTTCCGTGGACTGGAGCCGGCTTAGGTTCACCATGGACGACGGGCTTTCCCGGGCAGTGCGTGAAGTATTTGTAAAACTTTATGAACAGGGGCTTATTTATCAGGGGGATTACATCATCAACTGGTGCATCCGCTGCCACACGGCCCTGTCCGATCTGGAAGTGGAATACTCCGAGGTTGACGGCGGGCTTTACCATCTGCGCTACCCCCTGGAGGACGGCTCCGGACACCTGGTGGTGGCCACCACCAGGCCCGAGACCATGCTTGGGGACACCGCAGTAGCGGTAAACCCGGAAGACGAGCGCTACAGGCCCCTCATCGGCAAAAACGCCGTCCTGCCCTTTTTAAACCGCAGGCTGCCCATCATAGGCGACGAATACGTGGACATGGAGTTCGGCACCGGGTGCCTGAAAATCACTCCGGCCCACGATCCCAATGACTTTGAACTGGGCCGCAAGCACGGCCTGGAACTCATCCAGGTCATAGACGACCTGGGCGCAATGACCCCGGAGGCCGGCGAACAGTTCGCCGGGCTGGACCGCATGGAGTGCCGCAAAAAAATCCTGCAGGAATTAAAGGAAAAAGACCTCCTGGAAAGCTCTGCAGACCACAGGCACAGCGTGGGGCACTGCTACCGCTGCAGCGCCGTCTTGGAGCCCTACGTATCCAGGCAGTGGTTCGTCAAAGTCGGCCCCCTGGCCAGCAAGGCCCGGGATGCTGTATCCGGCGGAGATACGCGTATTGTGCCCGGACAGTGGGCCAAGACATATTTTGAATGGATGGACAACATCCGGGACTGGTGCATCTCCAGGCAGATCTGGTG
>PWGS01000117.1 GCA_003554505.1 Desulfonatronospira sp.
AACGAGGAGTTTTTTCTTTTGGCAAGGAAATCAAGCAATTATGAGGAGGCGTATCTTAATACGTTGACGAATAATTGTGCAGATTGACGCCGCCAAAAGGAAAAAGAACCGTTTCCGGATGCAAACTAATTAAACTGTCCTGTAGTAGCTAAGCAGTATCCTCAGGATGCACTTGACACCCACGGACTCGGACAAAACGCTGCCCGGCCGGGGAGCCAGCTCGCAGAAGTCCATCCCCACCAGCCTGGGACCGGGCCAGAAATGTTTCCAGAAATCGTTTATCCAGGTGTATTCAAGTCCTCCAGGCTCAGGAGTGCCGGTACCGGGCATGATGGACGGATCCAGGCCGTCTGCGTCAAAGGTGAGGTATACAGGTCCCGGGCCGATGAAGTCCTTGACTGCTTCGGCAGCCTGTGCCGGTGAGGGCAGGTTCCAGGGATGCATGGCCATGATCCGGTCTGGACTGTTTTTTATGATTTGAGCCTGGTCCCGGTCCATGCTGCGAATTCCCAGGGACGCGGTCTTCAGGCCCAGATCCCTGACCCTGGACATGACGCAGGCATGGGAATACGGGCTGCCCTGAAAGTCTGACCTCAGGTCGGCATGGGCATCCACCTGAAGAACCGTAAGGTCCGGATAAGCCCTGGAATAAAACCGGATCAGGGGGAAGGCTATGGAATGCTCTCCTCCCAGGGTCAAAATGAAATCCTTAGAGGGATCGAATTTTTCCAGGAAAAAATCCATTTCCTGCTGCATCTGCCCCGGCCCGGAAGCCACAGGCCTTTGAAAGGGAAGCGTTTTGAAACTGCAGTAATCGCTTATGTCGGCATCCAGTTCCGGATCATAGGGCTCTATCTGATAGCTGGCCTTAAACAGAGCCTCGGGCCCGTCCTTGGTGCCGGTGTCGAAACTGACCGTGCCCTGGTAGGGTACCGGCCAGACGTGGACGATATTGTCCCCGCCGCTGCCTTCAAGGTCCAGGAAATCATCATACATGGCGTCCGCCTCAGGGCAGAAATACTGCCACGGATATGGTGGTGGTCCACAGACCGGCCACCCCGGTGGTTACACAGGGGGCCGAGGCAGAGTCGACTATCTGGCCGCTCATCATGTATATCTGCCTTCTTTCATCATAGTCCTTTTCCGGGTCGAAATCGATGCCCAGGGTGGTGGCAAGCATTGTGGAGGCCAGATCTTCGGCGAAGTCGCCGATCTCTGTTTCATCGGCCCCGAATGCATGATGCTCGGAAATATATCCGTACTGGCTTTCATCCGCCGGAAAGGCCATGCCCACTGCAGAACCAACCAGACGTCCTTTTTCGTTGGTTGCGTTTCTGGCCATGACGCAAAAAGTCAGTTCCCCGGGCAGAAGTTCGCTTATGCCCTCCTGCACGGAAATCATTTTACAATAAGGCGGATATATACTGGACACATAGACCAGGTTCTGTTTTTCGATGCCCGCGTCGCGCAGGGCCAGCTCAAAGGACTGCAGCTTGTTCTTGTGTCTTCCTATGCCGCGGGTAAAAAAAGCGCGGGACGGAACAAAAGGTCTTTGGAGCATAGGCAGTTCCTCCTCATTGGTTGGCTGAACGGTACGCTTCAACCATTCGTCAAATCAGTAAAAATATTCAAAGCATGCCGGCAAGTCAATGCGAATATGTCTTGTAAAATTCATCAGGCAATAAAAAAAGGCAGGGCGTGGACCCTGCCTTGATAGAGCGAAGTTTTTGCTTCCGGTGCTCCGGTTAGCGCTTGGAGTACTGGAATTTGGCCCTGGCGCCTCTCTGGCCGTACTTCTTTCTCTCCTTGATCCTGGCATCCCTGGTCAGCAGGCCGGCCTTCTTGAGCACAGGCCGGTTTTCCTGATCCACCTGCAGAAGAGCCCTGCTGATTCCGTGGCGCACTGCCTCGGCCTGTCCTGCCAGCCCCCCCCCGTCGACGTTGATCTTGATATCGAACTTGCCTGTGGCCTGGGTGAGCTTCAGGGGCTGATTGATGATCATCTGCAGTGTGGCCCTGGGAAAATACTCCTGATATGGTCTGCCATTGACCAGTATCTGCCCGGATCCGCTGTAGAGCCTGGTCCTGGCTGTGGAAGTCTTGCGCTTGCCTTTACCGTAAAAATATTCTTCCTTCATCTGTATTGCTCCCAAAAGGTATTAATCCTGGATGACTTTAGGCTGCTGGGCGGCATGAGGGTGTTCGGGGCCGGAGTAGACTTTAAGCTTTTTAAGGAGCTTGCGGCCCAGCTTGTTCTTGGGCAGCATGCGCCCGACTGCTTTTCTTATGACCTCTTCCGGCTTTTTCTGCAGCATTCTGTCCAGCGAATTTTCCTTGATGCCGCCGGGATAACCGGTGTGGTAGTAGTATTTCTTCTGTTCCAGCTTGTCTCCGGTTACCTTTATCTGCTGGGCGTTGACCACCACGACAAAATCGCCCATATCCATGTGCGGGGCGAATTCGGGCTTGTCCTTGCCCCTGAGTTTTGTGGCTATCCTGGTGGCCAGCCGGCCCAGAATTTTGTCCTGGGCGTCCACCACATACCAGTCTCTTTTGATATCTTCAGGTTTGGGGCTGTAAGTCTTCATTGTTTGCTGCTCCATAATCGTTTTGGCAAAAAGAAATTCTTAGACGATTTGCTCCCTTTCTGTCAACAATAAAAATCATGATTTCTAGTCAGGGATTTTTGGGCGAGGTCTGCAAGTTTATCTTGACAGGCATGCAGGGGGTTACATAAAAAAAGTATCCGGTTAGATCCGGGTACGTTCTGCCGCACAGACATTTTTCCTGGTGCCTGTTAAACCTGTCCAATCATTTCCGGACCAGATCATAGTGGAAAACGAGCCTTCCCCAGAAATTGCCCAGGCAGCCCTGGGTGTGAGAAACCTGCACAAAAGTTTTGGTTCCCTTCATGTACTCAAGGGTGTTTCCTTAACAGCCCGTGAAGGGGACGTAATCTCCATGATCGGCTCCAGCGGATCCGGCAAGAGTACGCTTCTGCGCTGTATCAACCTGCTGGAAATACCCACATCCGGAGATATATTCGTGGGCGGAGAACAGATCCGTATGCAGCTCAACCGGCACGGAGTACCCGTGCCAGGAGACCAAAGACAGGTGGACCGCATCCGCACCAGGCTGGGAATGGTCTTTCAGCATTTCAATCTCTGGACCCACATGAGCGTTCTGGACAATGTCATGGAAGCCCCGGTGCATGTTCTCAAGGTTCCCAGAAAAGAGGCCAGGGAAAAAGGGATGGCTTATCTGGAAAAAGGGGGCATAGCCGACCGCTCGCATTATTATCCGGCCCAGCTTTCTGGAGGACAGCAGCAGAGGGCGGCCATAGCCAGGGCCCTGGCCATGGAGCCTAAGGCCCTGCTGTTTGATGAGCCCACTTCCGCCCTGGATCCGGAGCTGGTGGGCGAAGTGCTTGGGGTGCTGCAGGAGCTGGCCCGGGAGGGCCGGACCATGATCCTGGCCACACACGAGATGAGTTTTGCCCGGGACGTATCTTCCCAGGTGATATTTCTGGATGCCGGGGTCATTGAAGAACAGGGTCCGCCGGGAGAGGTTTTTACCTGTCCCCGTTCTGAGCGGTGCAAGCAATTTCTGTCCAGGTTTTTCTAACACTACAGCAAAACTTATAAAAACAGTATGGTATCTCCATTGGGGACAGGCACCCCGCATTTACTTATTAAGATTCGTCAGTCTTCTGTCATAAAAATAAGTGAGGGGGGAGTCAGTTCCCGGAGGTCAATAAGTTAAGTTTCGCTGCAGTGCTAAGTGTTTACAGGATAAATATCAAACACAAAACAGGAGGAGACATGAGAAGGATTTTTCAAATTACGGTTCTGGTTTTGCTTTGCTGTATGCTGCTGGCCGGTACGTCCCTGGCCCGGGACAAGGTGCGCATCGGTACCGAGGGGGCTTATCCGCCTTTCAACTATATGGATGAGCAGGGCAATCTCAAGGGTTTCGACATTGATATCGCCAGGGCCCTGTGTGAGTCAGCCAACCTGGAATGCGAGTTCGTGACCCAGAGCTGGGACGGCATTATCCCGGCCCTTCTGGCCAGGGACTACGACGCCATCATAGCCTCCATGAGCATTACCGAGGAGCGCAAAAGAAGGGTGGACTTCACCGAGAAATACTACCAGACCCCGGCCAGGTTCGTTAAGCACAAGGACCGGGATATAGAGATCAGCAAGGATGACCTAGCAGGCCTGTCAGTTGGGGTTCAAAGAGCCACAGTCAGCGCCAACTTCATCAATGACAATTTTGATGATGTCTTGAATATCCGCTCCTACGCCACCCAGGAGGAAGCCAACATGGATATGGTGTCCGGACGGGTGGATCTGCTCTTTGCCGATGCTGTTGTGCTGCAGACCGGATTTCTGGATTCCGAGGCAGGTCAGAATTACGAGTTTGTCGGACCCAGCTACACAGATGAGGAGTGGTTCGGAGAAGGCATCGGTATAGCGCTGCGCCAGGGAGATGATGATCTGCGTGAGACCTTCAACCAGGCCATCCAGGATATCCGTGCAGACGGTACCTACCAGGAAATAAACGACAGCTACTTTGATTTCGATGTTTACGGTGACGAATAACCCCTCAACATGAGCAGACCGGGCCGGCACCAGAGCTGGTTAATCTGGGGGCCGGCCTGTTTTTTTCAGGAATCCAGCTTATATGTCTTTTTTTGACCTGCAGGGTTACGGCTGGCTTTTGCTCCAGGGGGCAAAACTGACCCTTTACGTGGGGATCTGCTCCATGGTGCTGGCCATGGGGCTTGGGCTTTTAGGGGTGCTGTGCAAGTTTTCACGGTCCTCTCTGGTGCGCTTCGCGGCTGATACTTACACCACTGTTATCCGCGGGATCCCGGAACTTATCCTTATCCTTCTGGTCTATTACGGTGTGCCCACCCTGATCCAGGATGTAACCGCCAAGTTCGGCCAGCCGGTTTACGTCTCCTTTGATCCCTTTGTGGCGGGGGTGGCCACCATCGGGTTCATTTACGGGGCTTTTTCCACCGAGGTCTTTCGCGGCGCCTACCTGGCCGTGCCCAGGGGGCAGGTGGAGGCTGCCCGGGCCTGCGGCATGAGCAGGGCCCTGACCTTCAGGCGGGTGATCCTTCCCCAGATGATGCGTTTTGCCCTGCCGGGCCTGGGCAACGTATGGATGGTGCTGATAAAGGCCACGGCCCTTATTTCCGTTATCCAGCTGCCGGAGCTCATGCGCAATGCAGACATCGCAGCCCGGGCCCCCCGGGAACCTTTTACCTTCTTTTTCGCGGCTTCTCTTATTTACCTTCTTATTACCATCGGCTCCAACCTGGTCCAGCAATGGGCTGAAAAACGCGCCAGCCGCGGTATAATCACCGATTGAGGCAGACATGGAAATAATCATTGAAAGTCTGCCCAGGCTCCTTGGCGGTGCCGTGATAACCCTGGAGATCACTTTCTTAAGTGTTCTGCTGGGATTCGTCCTGGCCATCCCCCTGGCGGTGATGCGCGTCTCCAGGCTGCGCTGTCTGTGGATGCCGGTGTATGCCTTTACCTTTTATTTCAGAGGAACCCCTCTTCTGGTGCAGATTTTTCTCATCTATTATGGAAGCGGGCAGTTTCAGGTCTTTCTGGATTCGGTGGGGCTGTGGCATTTTTTTAAAAGCCCCTGGTTCTGCGCTGTGCTGGCTCTTACCCTGAATACTGCAGCCTATTCTGCGGAGATTTTCCGCGGCGGAATCCAGGGAGTCCCCCGCGGCGAGGTGGAAGCAGCCCAGGCCTGCGGCATGTCCGGCCTTCTGCTCTATCGCCGCATTGTCATCCCCAAGGCCCTGCGCATCGCCTGGCCGGCCTACACCAACGAGGTCATTTTTCTGCTGCAGGCCTCCTCCCTGGTATCCATCATCACGGTCATGGACATTACCGGCGTGGCCAGGGAAATCTCCGCACGTAGTTTTGCCTTTTACGAACTCTTCCTGGCTGCTGCGGCAATATATCTGGTCCTGGTCTACGGTATCCTGTGGATCTTCAAGAGAATCGAAAACCGCATAAACGCCTACCTGCAAGTGGGGCAGCATTAGCCCATGTCCTGGAAAAGCCACCTCCGGGGCGATCTGCTGCTCCTTTTGACAGCCCTGATCTGGGGCTCCGCTTTTGTGGCCCAGAAGGGGGGCATGGACCACATGGGTCCTTTCATGTACACGGGCATCCGTTTTGCCCTGGGGGCACTGGTCCTTACTCCGCTGATTTTTTATTTCGGAAGTCTCAGGCCGCCGTCCGCGGCCGGGGCAAAGAGTCCTTCCATTCTGCTTGCCGGACTTTTATCCGGGACAATTTTATTCGTGGCCAGCATACTGCAGCAGGTGGGCATAATCTACCCCACTGCGGGAAAGGCCGGGTTCATCACCGGGCTTTACGTGGTCATAGTCCCCCTGATAGGCTGTCTTTGGGGGTTCAGACCGGGAGCCGGAGCCGCGGCAGGGGCGCTTCTGGCTGTCACCGGGCTTTATCTTCTGACCATTACCGACGGTTTTATCATCAGCCTGGGAGACAGCCTGGTTCTGGCCTGTGCTTTCATGTACGCCCTGCACGTTCTGGCCATAGGCTGGATGGCTCCCAGAATGGATGTCCTGCGCCTGGCGGCCCTGCAGTTCTGGGTCTGTGCTGCTCTCAGTCTTCTGGTGGGCATGGCCCTGGAAGAGCTTACCTGGAGCATGGTAAAAGATGCGGCGGTGCCTATCCTTTACGGCGGCGTGCTTTCTGTAGGGGTGGCCTTTACCCTGCAGGTGGTGGCCCAGAAAAGGTCTCCGCCTACGCATGCCGCGGTGATTTTAAGCCTGGAGACAGTTTTTGCCGTGCTTACCGGAATGATCATCCTGGGAGAGGCCTTGAGCCCCAGGGGATGGGCCGGCTGCGCCCTGATGCTGGCCGGGATGCTTGCAGCCCAGCTGGATTCTGTATATCCTGTCAAAAAAGTACTGATAGACAGGATACGCAGGTTCTTAAGCAAGGGAGATTAAGAGGAATGGATATGCACGAACAATATCCCAGTGTGCGCAAGGGACTTTTGCAGCTCATTTTTTCCGGGTCTTTCATGAAACGCTGGAACGACAAGCTGCGCCCCGTGGAACTGGTGGAGGTGGACAAGCAGGCGCACAAGATGTTTGTGGCTTACATTCTTTATCTGCTTAATTCCAGGGACATGCCTGCTGATGAAAGGATTCGCCTGGGCGAGGAGGGGATCCAGGGCGGGGTTTACGAATATCTATACCGTCTGGTGATTACCGACATAAAGCCCCCGATTTTTTACCGCATAAAATCCAATCCCGAGCATTATAAGCAGCTGACAGAATGGGTCCTGGAGCAGCTCCAGCCCCGTGTTCAGCCTTTGGGTGCCCATTTCTGGCAGGGGCTTTGTGCATACCTGCAAAATCCCGACGACACCGGTCTGGCGGGCAAGATCCTGAATGCCGCCCATATTTTTGCCAGCAGCTGGGAGTTCGGTCTTATCAAGGGGGTCAACCCGGGTGATGATGAGCTGAAGGACATAGAGGCCAATTTCGAAGAGCTGTTAAAAGAGCACTATGATCTCGCAGGCATGCGCGAAATTGCAGGAGGTTCAAGAAACGGTCTGGGAGGACTGGTGAATCTTTGCGGGCGACTGCGATTTCAGAAGAGATGGTCCCAGACTCCGCGCATCCCGGAGACGTCGGTGCTTGGACATATGTTCATCGTGGCCTGTCTGGCCTATTTTTTCAGCCTGTCCGTAGGTGCCTGTTCCAGCCGCAGGCAGAACAATTTTTATGCAGGGCTCATTCATGACCTGCCGGAACTCTTGACCCGGGATATCATTTCTCCCGTTAAGCAGTCGGTGCAGAGGATCAAGGACCTTATCCGGGAGTACGAGCAAAGGGAACTGGAGCAGAGAGTCTTCAGCCTCCTGGATGAGCCGCGCTACAGCGAGCTCACCGGCAGGCTGCGCTACTACCTCGGGGGTAAGGATCATTCGGAATTCGACAACACGGTAGTAAAGAACGGCAGAGTGCTCAGTCTTGGTGCAGAAGAGCTGCACCAGAGCTACAACCGGGACGAGTATGATCCCAGGGACGGACATCTGCTGAAGGTATGCGATAACCTGGCGGCCTTTATCGAGGCCTATACCGCCACCAGAAACGGCATTACCAATGAGCAGCTGCAGCAGGCTCAGTGGAAGATCAGCAACCGCTACCAGCGGGAAAATCTACTGGGCCAGGTACACATCGGCGCCCTGCTGGCGGACTTTGATTGATCCCCGCCAGCCAGGGCACTGGGTCCGGCTTGCTAATCCCTGGCTATATCCAGTATAGGCCAGATCTGGTCCATATTTTCCACGGTCTTGACCTGGATATTTTTCCTGAGCTCCGGAGGGATTTCATTGAAATCGCGCTTGTTGGAGTCCGGAATGATCACGGTCTTGACCCCTGAAGCCACTGCAGCCAGGATTTTTTCCTTGATGCCGCCCACAGGCAGCACCCTGCCGCGAAGAGTGATCTCTCCGGTCATGCCGATATCGCGGGGCAAGGGCCTGTCCAGCAAAGCTGAAACCAGTGCGGAAACCATGGTCAGCCCGGCTGATGGACCATCCTTGGGTGTGGCCCCGGCCGGCACGTGGATGTGTATGTCGCGCTTGTCCAGAAGATCTTCGTCCAGGCCAAGTGTTTTGGCCCGGCTGCGGGCATAGCTTAGAGCCGCCTGGGCGCTTTCCTTCATGACCTCGCCCATCTGGCCGGTGAGTATGAGTTTGCCCTTGCCCGGCATAAGGCTTACCTCCACGTGCAGGATCTCCCCGCCGTAAGCGGTCCAGGCCAGTCCTATGGCCACGCCTGCGGGCAGATCCTTTTCCCGGTCCTCTGGCATAAACTTGGGTACGCCCAAAAGTTTGCCCACCTTTTTTCTGGTGATGCGGAAAGGACCCTTCTTGCCTTCGGCTACCTGTCTGGCAAGCTTGCGGCATACTGCTCCTATTTCGCGCTCCAGGTTCCTGAGACCCGCCTCCCGGGTATAATTGCGGATAATCTCTTTTAAGACACCATCGCTTAAGGAGACGTCCTTTTCCTTGAGCCCGCTTTCCTTGATCTGCCTGGGCAGGAGGTATTTACGGGCGATATGCACCTTTTCCTGTTCGGTATAGCCGGGGATGCGGATAACCTCCATGCGGTCCAGCAGAGCCGAGGGTATGGTGTCCAGGATATTGGAGGTGCAGATGAACATGGTCTTGGAGAGGTCATAGGGAACGTTCAGGTAATGGTCGGTAAAGGAGTGGTTCTGCTCCGGGTCCAGAACTTCCAGAAGGGCCGAAGAGGGATCACCCCTGAAATCAGCGCCCACCTTGTCGATTTCGTCCAGCATAAAGACCGGATTGACTGATCCGGCTTCCTTCATGCTCTGGATGATACGACCGGGCATGGAGCCGATGTAAGTCCTGCGGTGTCCCCGTATTTCAGCCTCGTCGCGCATTCCGCCCAGAGACATGCGCACGAACCTGCGGTTCAGGGACCTGGCAATGGACTGGCCAAGGGAGGTCTTGCCCACGCCCGGGGGACCCACAAAGCAGAGGATGGGACCCTTCATCCTGGGGTTCAGCTTGCGTACGCTCAGGTATTCCAGAATCCTTTCCTTGACCTTTTCCAGGTCGTAGTGATCGTCGTTTAAGATCTTCTGGGCTTCCTTTATGTCCAGACGGTCCTTGGTCTTCTTTTTCCAGGGGATTTCCACCAGCCATTCCAGGTAAGTCCTGGCCACCGTGGATTCGGCTGAATCGGGGTGCATGTTTTCCAGCCTCTGGAGCTGTTTTTCGGCTTCTTTCATCACTTTGGCCGGGAGTCTGGCCTTTTTCAGGGATTCCCGCAGCTGTTCCAGATCGTCACCGCTTTCGGTGACATCGCCCAGTTCCTTGCGGATGGCCTTGAGCTGCTCACGCAGGAAATATTCGCGCTGGGCCTTGTCCATGCCCTCCTTGGCCATATTCTGGATCTTGGCCTGCATTGAGGCCACCTCCACCTCCCGCACAAGTTGCTCGTTGACCATCTTCAGGCGCTGCAGGGGATCATCGCACTCCAGGATCTGCTGGGCTTCGGCCGGCTTCATTCTCAGGTTGGAGGCCACCAGATCGGCCAGACGGCCCGGGTCGTCCACGCTGTTCAAAACAGCCATGATCTCGGAGGCATCCACCCCTCGAAGACCCAGGAGCTTTTCGCTTTGTTCCCGTGCAGCTCTCAAAAGGGCTTCGGACTCTGAAGTGGGGTCGGTAAATTCCTTGTCCTTGATCACGTCTATTTCCACCATGTCCATGGGATCCGTCTGGACGAACCTGCGGACTCTGGCCTTGTTGATGCCCTGAACCAGGACCTTGAGGCGTCCGTCGGGCATTTTCAGCATACGCATGATCATGACCACGGTACCGGTCTGATACAGGTCGTCCGGTCCCGGGTTTTCCACCTGTTCATCCTTCTGGGTGCAGATAAGCAGGTAACGGTTGTTGTTCAGGGCGTGGTCGATGGCCTGGATGCTTTTGTCCCTTCCCACGAAAAGTGGAAGAATCATGTAATTGAACACCACAATATCCCGTACCGGCAGAAGCGGCAGGCTGGAGGGTATCTCCAGGTCTGACTCCTGACCCGGGCTTTCGGACTTCAAGGTGTCTTCCGCGGGATTTACTATCTCCCCGGGTTCGGCAAAAAATATTTTATCATCGCTCATGGCAAGTATTCTCCTGACAAAATGTATATACCGGAATATGTCCGGTTTCTGGACGCAAATATCTGTAATCAGG
>PWGS01000213.1 GCA_003554505.1 Desulfonatronospira sp.
CTGAATATGGAGAGGGCTTTAAGGCCTGGAAGGAACATTACTTTCAGAAAAAGGCCGTGCTTTACAGGGCCAAGGGCTGCAGGGACTGCATCGACGGCTACCGGGGACGTCTGGGTATCCACGAACTGATGCCCAATACTGATAATATCAAGAGATTGATCAAGTTCAGAAAATCCGCTGAAGAGATAAGGGAACAGGCCGGCATGGAGGGGATGCTCTCTCTTAAACAGGACGGCATACTCAAGGTCCTGGCGGGACTGACTGATATCCATCAGGTCCGGGCTGCCACCGGGGCCTGATGCGGCAGGCCCGGCGCGACCATGAAGTTTTTCCTTGATTACTTGGCTCAGGAGATTTAGTGAATTATTCTTGCGGCCATGTCCTAAAAAAAGCACCACACCAAGAAGCGTTACAGAAAATAAGTCTTGGTCATAAGATACAGGTTGCGGGCATCACCCGTTTTTTTACGCCATCCGTCAATTTTTGTAATTTTTTCCCCCTGATTTCATTATGAGTGATCTTCTTTCTCTAATCGGCGATACCCCCCTGGTGGAAATAAAGGCCCTGTCCCCGAATCCCGGGGTCACAATCCTGGCCAAGCTGGAAATGTCCAACCCCGGCGGTTCGGTCAAGGACAGGGTGGCCCTGGCCATGATCGAGAGGGCTGAGAAATTCGATGGTCTGGGTCCGGGCAAAACAGTCATAGAGGCCACGTCCGGCAATACCGGCATCGGCCTGGCCATGGTATGCGCCCTGAAGAAATATCCTATAAAACTGATCATGCCTGCTTCAGCCTCGGAAGAACGCAAGATGATCATGCGCGCTTACGGTGCGGAAATTGTTTTAACTCCGGGGCATCTGAGTACAGACGGAGCCATTGAAGAAGCTTATCGACTGGCCAGGGACTTTCCGGAAAAGTATGTCCTTATGGATCAGTTCAACAATCCTGCCAGCATAGAAGCCCATTACCATACCACCGGACCCGAGATCTGGGACCAGACACGCGGTGGTGTGACCCACGTGGCCGCCTGCCTGGGAACCACAGGGACCATAATGGGCATCACCAGAAGAATGCGTGAGCTCAACCCCGAGGTGCGCTGCATAGGTATTGAGCCCTATGCAGGACACAGGATACAGGGGCTCAAGAATATGCAGGAATCATATCCACCGGGTATATACAGCAAAAAGGCCTTGGACCGGATAATCCACGTCAAGGACGATGATGCCTGGGCCATGTGCCGCGAGCTGGCCCGCAAAGAGGGAATTTTCGTGGGTATGAGTTCCGGGGCGGCCATGGCCGGGGTACAGCAGCTGGCCGGAGAGATGCAGGAAGGTGTACTGGTGACCATATTCCCGGACGGAGGGGAAAGATATCTGAGTACACCTTTGTACAGTATTCCCGAGTTGGACGGGGTTAAGATTTACGCCCTGCAGAAAAGAAAAAAGTCTGTTCTGCAGTGTTCCGGCAAAAAGCCAGGGATTTTTACTCCCGGACCCAGAACCAACTTTTTTCAGGACCCGGATTTCTGGCGCAGGGCGGTCTTTCTGGATGTGCTCTGCCGCAGGCTTGAGCAGAAGGGACATGCCCCCAATCCTGTTGTGGCTGTGGCTGATTTCGATGACCGCACTCTGGAGTGCATGCGGGACAAAGGGATGCCAAGAGAGGCTTTCAGTCGTGAGATCCTTGATTCTGTTCAGGATCTGGCCGGCAGAATAAAGTTGAACCGAAACTTTAACTTTTTGCCGGCAGCCGGATCTCTGGATACCGGGATCGAAATGTGCAACAAGCTTCTTTCCAGGGGGCTGGCCTATGAAAAGCTGCGCTGCGTGTATTTCGACGTGGGCCGGGACAAGGATTACGGGCTGCTGGCCGGCATTGATCCGGATAAAATTATTTCCGGTAAAACAGTGGACCTGGAAGACTATGTAAAGGACAGTCCCCGGGATTTCACTCTGCTCAAGAGGGCCAGCCTAAAGGATCTCAAGGAAGATAACATACTCAAGACCAAGTGGGGCAATGTCCGGCCATCCTGGTATCTGCAGATGGCGGCAGTGGCAGCGGAGTACACCGGTCATCTGGACCTGGTCATGGCCGGGGAGGCGCACCTTTTTCCGCATCTGGACAACCTTTTGAGCATCTGGAAGGGTTCCACCAGCTTAAGACCGCAGTGCTGGAGCCTGGCTTTATCCGTTCATCCTGAAGACAAAGAAAAACCGTTGCCTGGAATACAGGAACTGGCCTGGGAGACAGGCGGTTTCCCCCCCTTGAGGATGTGGCTCATGTCGGTATCTTATCACAGGCCGCTGGTATATTCAGGCAAAAACCTGGAGATGTGGATCAAAAACTGGAACCGCCTGCAGGAACTTCTGGGCAGGCTCAAGCTTTGTGCCGGTGGGGTCCGGGCAGACAAGGAGTCCGGTACGGAAGTGGAGAAAGAGTGCCGGGAACTGGAGCCGGCACTTTCCGGCTGCCTGGATGATGATCTGGCGCTGTATAAGTTCTGGCCACAGCTTTTCGAGTTCTGCAGAAAGATGCAGAAGCTTCTCGACCAGGATTTAATGCATGCCCGGGATGCAGGAACATGTCTGCATTACCTGCAAGGAATTGATACTGTACTGCAGATTATGGACTGGCAGGCCTTGCCCCTTGGGGAAGATGAATATCCATTGGAGATCAGTGAGTTGCTGCAGGCAAGGGCAAAGGCCAAGGAGGCAAAGGATTTTGATACCGCGGACCAGCTGCGGGAAAAGGCTTTAAGTTCCGGCTTCCGGCTTGTGGATACCAGGGCCGGGACCAGGGTTTATCCAGCAGAGAGAAAAGAAAGTTTGGAGGCGAAATGAGGGAAAAGTACTGGATAGCCGTAGGGGATATCCATGAAAATGCGAAAAATCTGCAAAAGATCCGCAGGATATCAGAGGCCAGGGGAGTCCTTGTTTCCGGAGATCTGACCAACGCAGGGGGCAAATCAACAGGCAGGATGCTACTTGATGAAATCAGGGCTTTAAATCCCAATGTTTATGCTCAGATAGGAAACATGGACACCAGGGAGGTGGACAGGTTCCTGGAGGAATCCGGGGGGAATGTGCACAACAGGATAGTACTGCTTGAAGGTGATGTTTACCTGCTGGGTCTTGGATATTCCATTGCCACCCCTTTCAACACCCCTTCTGAAGTGAGTGATGAACAACTGGAAAAGTGGCTGTCCCCTCACAGGGACAAGGCCTCAAGGATAAAGCATCTGATTTTTATGACCCACACCCCGCCATACGGTACCAAGACCGACCTGCTTAATTCCGGGGCCAACGTAGGCAGCCGGGCAGTAAGAGAGTTCATAGAGGACGTGCAGCCGGAAATCTGCATCACCGGACATGTCCATGAGGCTGATAGCGAGGACCATGTGGGGGGCACAAAGGTGATAAACCCCGGTCCCCTGAGTGGCGGGGGCTATGTATGGATAAAGTACGACGGCGTGGGTCTGGATGCTCAGCTAAAGAGCGTTGAATGATAATATATTCCTGGAATGTGAACGGCTTCAGGGCGGTTACGGGCAAAGGGTTCTGGGACTGGTTCCAGGACAGGGACTTTGATGTCCTGTGCCTGCAGGAAACCAAGGCGCACCCGGAGCAGCTGCCCAAAAAGCACAGAGATGTCCCCGGGTTTAATAGCTACTGGAATCCGGCCAGGACCAGAAAAGGATATTCCGGGACAGCCTGTTTTTACCGGCTGGAGCCGCTGGACATAAGCACCGGTCTGCCTCAGGATCATCTTAATGGAGAGGGCAGGATGATCCTTATGGAGTATGAATCCTTCCACCTCTTCAATGTCTATTTTCCCAACGGCCAGATGAGCGATGAGAGGCTCAGGTTCAAGCTGGAGTATTATGACCGCTTCCTGGAGTATGCCCAGGATTTGCGGCGCAAAAAGCCCATCGTGGTCTGCGGGGATTTCAATACCGCCCATAAGGACATTGATCTCAAAAATCCCCGCGCCAATGAGGACAGATCCGGCTTTTTGCCGGTGGAAAGACAGTGGCTGGACAAGTTCATGGATCACGGGTACGTGGACACCTTCAGGATGTTCAATCAGGAAGGGGGCAACTATACCTGGTGGACTTACCGCTTCGGGGCCAGGTCCAGGAATGCCGGGTGGCGCATAGATTATTTTTTCGTGTCTGAAGAACTGCGGGACAATGTGCAAAACGCCTGGATAGAACCGGGGGTCATGGGTTCGGATCACTGTCCGGTGGGGCTTAAATTAAACCTCTAAGGCTCAGGCATGCAATACCAGGATACTATGTTTTCACCTGCCTCCGGCGGTATCAGGGCGGCCTTGCTGGATCTTGTCCAGATGCTCACCGGCCTGGCCCTGGTGGTGTTCATGTACCTGCACGCCCTGTTTGTGGCCAGTATTCTGCTGGGCCCCCAGGTTTTCAATGCCCTGGCGGATTTTTTCGAAAGATACTACCTGGCCCAGGCGGGAGGTCCGCTTCTGGCCCTGGTCTTTCTGACCCATTTTTTCATGGCCGCCCGCAGAATACCTTTTTCCCAGCAGGAACAGAAAAAGGCCTGGTCTTTCAGCAGGATGCTCGCTCACAGGGACACCTGGCTGTGGACGGTGCAGGTGGTTACGGCCATGATAATTCTTATCATGGGCGCCATTCATATCTGGGTGGTGCTCACGGACCTGCCCATCACCGCGGATAAAAGCGCCGCCAGAATTCAGAGCGGTTTCTGGCTGGGCTTTTACCTCCTTCTTCTGCCCATGGTGGAACTGCACGTGGGAGCAGGCTGGTACAGGCTGGGAGTCAAGTGGGGGGTCATTAAAAGCAGTGCCCGTAACAAGGCCAAAAGGGCTGAGTATTATATCACCGGTTTTTTTATCCTCCTGGGCCTGATTACCCTGGCCAGGTTCATGTTTGTTTCGGTCTCATAAGGTCTCCCATGCGTATAATCTACACGGATCTTCTCTGTATCGGGGCCGGTCTGGCCGGTGAAAGGGTGGCTATAGAAGCGGCCCGGGCCGGGTTTGAGACCATCTGCCTCAGCCTTGTCCCGCCCAGGCGTTCGCATTCGTCAGCCGCTCAGGGGGGGATGCAGGCCGCCCTGGGCAATTGCATCAAAGGTCAGGGAGATTGCCCGGATATGCATTTCCAGGATACGGTCAAGGGATCGGACTGGGGATGCGACCAGGAAGTGGCCCGGATTTTTGTGGAGAACGCCCCGCTGGCCATCAGGCAGATGGATTACTGGGGAGTGCCCTGGAACAGGGTGGTGCCTGGAAAAGCCTGCTATTTCAAGGGCGGGGAAAAGCTGGAAAAGGAAGAACCAAGGGACAGATCCGGCCTGATTACCGCCAGGGATTTCGGGGGCACGGCCAAGTGGCGGGCCTGCTACTGCAGCGACGGTACCGGCCATGCCATGCTTTACACCATGGACAGCGTGGCCCTGCAGTACGGAGTGCAGGTGCATGACCGCACCGAGGCCTTAAGCCTCATCCATGACCAGGAGAGGTGCCACGGCGCAGTAGTCAGGTGTTTAAAGACCGGGGAGCTCAGGGCTTATATATCCAGGGCTACACTTATTGCTTCCGGGGGATTCGGGCGAATTTACCGGGCTTCCACCAATGCCGTGATAAACGAGGGCGGGGGACAGATAATCGCCCTGGATACCGGGGGGGTGCCCCTGGGCAACATGGAGGCGGTGCAGTTTCACCCCACGGGGATTGTGCCCACGGACATCCTGGTCACCGAGGGATGCCGCGGCGACGGGGGGACCCTTCTGGACGTGAACCTGGAGCGCTTCATGCCCTGGTACGAACCGGACAAGGCTGAACTGGCCTCCAGGGACGTGGTTTCCAGGCGCATGCAGGAGCACATGGCCCAGGGGCTGGGGGTAAAAAGCCCCTACGGTGATCACCTGTGGCTGGATATCAGGCACCTGGGCCGGGAGCACATCACCAGCAAGCTGAGGGAAGTGGATGAGATCTGCAAGAATTTCCTGGGGATAGACCCGGCCGATTCTTTGATTCCGGTTCGTCCCACCCAGCATTACAGTATGGGCGGGGTGCGAACGGACAAGGACGGTGCAGCCTATGGACTCAAGGGGCTTTTCAGCGCCGGGGAAGCCGCCTGCTGGGACATGCACGGGTTCAACCGCCTGGGAGGCAATTCCCTGGCCGAGACAGTGGTGGCGGGAATGCTGGTGGGCCGCAGGGTGGCCGGGTTTCTGCAGGAGGAAGACATGAGGGTGGACACCGCACTGGTACGCGGTGAACTGAAGAAACAGCAGGAGCGCGTAGACACACTCAAGTCCAGTACCAAAGGCGACCCCCCCTTTGAAGTGCGAAACCGCATGCAGGATATCCTCATGGATTATGTGGGCATTTTCCGCAACGAAAAAGATCTGCATCTGGCAGGGGAAAAGCTGCAGCAGGTCCTGCAGAGTGCGGAAAATCCAAAGCTTTCCTCCAGCAAAGCTGGGGCTGACCCGGAACTGTCCCTGGCCCTTCGCCTGCCCGGCATGGTCAGGCTGGCCCTGTGCGTGGCCTTCGGGGCCCTGGAGAGGCGCGAAAGTCGGGGGTCCCATGCCAGGGAGGATTATCCGGCCCGAAATGACCGGGACTGGCTGGTGCGGACTCTGGCCTTCTGGCCGGGAGGCCGGGCCCTGCCCAGGCTGGAATACGAACCTGCAACAAAGGTAGTGGAGATCCCCCCAGGAGAAAGGGGTTATGGCGGATGCGAAGTCATCAGTGCTGAAAGTTGAAGTGCAAGTAACTATTCAGCATGGTCCGGAGACTTTGCAAACAGGACGTAAAAACTTCACCCTGTTAAACCCTGCGAAGCAGGACCGCTATGCGGTGTTTAACAGGGCGAGCTCCAAGGAAGCGTAAATCAAAACCTATACACGGGTTTGATAACCAGGATATATTCTGTAACATGCTTTGAATCAAGTTCGGTGTTTTACGGTTTTGATTAACGCTTCCTACGTCGTTCAGATCCCGCACTTACTTTCTGGCAAATATTGATTTGAAAACTGGGCAGACGTAGAAAAAGTAAGTGCGGGACCCAGTTTGCAAAGCCCCCGGACCATGAGTTTTTCGCCCGCAGGAGCTGAATAGTTACAAATGCAAAAGGATAACCAAAGAAATTTTTGTATCACTTTAATGGAATAAAAGACGTTTTTTTTGATGAACAGAAAGCTGACCTTTGCCATATTCAGGTACAATCCACAGGAGCCCGGCTCCAGACCCTGGATGCAGGAATTCAGACTTGAGGAGACTGAAAACCTGAATCTTTTTGTGGCCTTGAACCTTGTCCGGGAAAAGCAGGATCCCTCTTTACAGTTTGATTTCTGCTGCCGGGCGGGTATCTGCGGGGCCTGCGCCATGGTCATCAACGGACGTCCAGGGCTGGCCTGCCGCACCAAGACTGCGGAACTGCCGGATAAAATAGTCCTGATGCCTTTGCCGGGATTCAGGCTGGGGGGTGATCTGTCCGTGGATACAGGGGCCTGGTTCAGGGCCATGAATGCAAGGATCAGGTCCTGGATACATAATGATGAAGAGTTTGACCCGGATGCCCCGGAAGTGGTCATGGACAACCAGGTTGCTGAACAGATTTACGAACTGGACCGCTGCATCGAGTGCGGATGCTGCATCGGGGCCTGTGCCACGGCCCAGATGCGAAGTGATTTTCTGGGGGCCGCAGCCATGAACCGCATAGCCAGGTTCATGCTGGATCCAAGGGATAAGAGAGAAAACAGGGAATATTTTGAAGTGGTGGGTACAGAACAGGGCATTTTCGGGTGCATGGGTCTTCTGGGATGCCAGGACGTATGTCCCAAAAATCTCCCCCTGCAGGATCAACTGTCCCATGTCCGGCGTAAAATGGGGTGGCAGGCCCTTAAGAAGATTCTGCCGTGGTCCGGAGGTTAATTCGTTTCCGGAAAGAAAACCATCAGTTTCAACATCCGGAAATAAAGACTTTCCGGATGGAAACCAATTCCATTTGTGTACACCAGGAGTAGAGTAGATGAGAAGTATTGATGTCCGGGAGGTTACAGGACAGGTAGCCCGGATGGTGGTGGAGGCCAATATCGGTCTGCCCCGGGATGTTTTTGCCGCCCTGCGGAAGGCCCGGGAAAACGAGGACAACCCATCGGGCCGGGAAATCCTGGGCCAGTTGCTGGAAAATGCCCGTCTGGCCCGGGAGATGAATCTGCCTCTTTGTCAGGACACCGGGCTGGCGGTTTTTTTTGTGGAAATGGGTCAGGAGTGCAGGTTGCGCGGAGACCTGTATCAGGCAATAAATGATGGTGTCAGCCAGGGATATGCTCAGGGGTACCTGCGTAAATCAGTCTGCAATCCCCTTAGCAGGAAGAATACCGGTGACAACACTCCTGCAAGCATTCATCTGGATCTGGTCCCTGGGGACAGGCTCAAGATCAGATTCATGCCCAAGGGCGGAGGCAGCGAAAATATGTCCGGCCTGGCCATGCTTACTCCTTCCCACGGTCTGGAGGGGGTTAAGGAGTTTGTCCTGCAAAGGGTCGCCGTGGCCGGACCCAATCCATGTCCTCCGGGAATCATTGGAATCGGCATCGGGGGCTCTTTCGACCAGGCGCCTCTGCTGGCCAAAAAGGCCCTGTTCAGGTCTCTGGACGATATACACCAGGATCAGGAAGTACGGGATCTGGAAGCAGAGCTCTTCGAGTCTGTGAACTCCCTGGGAATAGGCCCCATGGGTATGGGAGGCAAAACCCCCTGCCTGGGGCTCAAGATCGAGACCGCACCGTGCCACATTGCTTCTTTACCTGTGGCGGTGAATATCCAATGCCATGCAGCCAGGCACAAGGAGGTCAGCCTGTGAGTCAGGAGATCAAACTTAGTACACCCTTCCAGGAAGAGGATGTCCTGAAACTCAGAACCGGGGACAAGGTGCTTTTAAGCGGCCGCATCTATGCCGCCAGGGATGCAGCTCATAAAAGGCTTTTACAGGATTTGGACCAGGGAATGGAGGCACCTTTTAATTTACAGGGGGCTGTTTTATACTATGTTGGGCCTACACCGGCCCCTCCCGGGCGGGTGATCGGTTCTGCCGGTCCCACCACCAGTTCGCGCATGGACGCTTATACACCCCGCATGCACGTCCTGGGAATCAAGGCCACCATTGGCAAGGGACGCAGAAGCGAAGAGGTGAGGCGTGTACTGCGGGAGCAAAAGGCGGTCTACCTGGGTGCCACCGGCGGGGCCGGGGCCCTTTTGTCCAGGTGCATTACCGGGTCCAGGGTGCTGGCTTACCAAGACCTGGACACAGAAGCCATCCGGGAACTGGAAGTACAGGATTTTCCCCTCCTCGTGGTCAATGATGCCTATGGTGGAGAACTTTACGCAACTGCCAGGCTGTGAACCTGCAAAATTTTCAGGAAGAAACCATGCTGGAAAAAATCAGGGAAATGATTCGCCGGAACGACCTGGCGGTACTGGCCACTTCCCATGAAGACAGGCCCCACTGTTCACTTATGGCCTATATGCCTGACAATGACTGCAGCCGGATATATCTGCTCACCCTGAAAGATTCCAGAAAATTTGCCAATATCAGCCGAAATCCCTGCGTAAGCCTTTTAATAGATACCAGAAACTCCCATGAGCCCAGGGAGGCCTTCAAAGCCCTGACCATCAGCGGGACCTGCGCTCCAGAGGATTCCCCGGACCAGGAAAGCCTCAAGCAGGAAATGGTGAAACGACATCCACAGGTCAGGGAGCTTGCAGCTAAACCGGACTGCGTGCTTTTAGTGGTACATATAATTTCCTTTCTCTTGCTGGACGGGGTCTCCAACGCCCATTATATTGAACTGGATGAACAAACGGCCAAGTAAATGAACAAGGTGGCGGTCATTTAGAACAAACCTTTCCTTTGGTTTCAAGTTTCAAGGGAGTATAAAGCATGAGCAGCGACAGCGTATTTCAGGAAGTCAGAGATTTCTACCGCATTATCCCCCTGCAGTCTCTGCGGCAAACCCCGGGAGTGTTTTTCGATAATGTCCCCATGGAGTTCCTGCCCAGGATAGATGCCATTGACCGGGTACTGCACCAGGGAGGGGCCGTATCCCCCGGTCCTGTGGGGGAAGTGCGGCGCCCCTGGTATATGCATCCGCACCAGGATGATAATCTTATAGTCCTTTACGGCATGCGGGACGTGGACATCTACAGCCAAGGGCGCCAGATGACCAGTTTCAGGGTGACGCCGCACCAGATCATCCAGAACGGCGAAGTACTCTATGACGGTCCGGCCATGCTGGTCTGGCCCAGGTATGTATTTCACCGCATAACCAGCGGTGAAGAGGGCTCCGCCTCCCTGAATTTTGCGGTTCACTACCATGGCCTGGACATGCGCACCAATTTCAACATCTATGACCTGGATATTGAAACCGGACGCTTCGAGGTTATACGCGAAGGCTTCAGGGACCAGGGGAACGCCTGACTGCATTCCTGGGACATGCTCCGGAGAGTTTTTCTTGTCCAGGAGTTGAGCATGGTTAAATACTACAACCGTACAGATGCCCCTGCAAAAAGTCGGGAAATGAATAATCCAGGGTAACTGTTCAGCACATTTTGTGTGTACTCTTGTTCTGGCCATCGGTGTCGGGGTCGGTATCGGTATCGGCTTCCGGCTCGGAGAGCCTACAGCTCGGAGAGGTTCGATAGAAAACCGAAA
>PWGS01000246.1 GCA_003554505.1 Desulfonatronospira sp.
CCAGAAGCTCCAGGGGCTGCCAGGAATCATCGCTGCGCAGCCACAGCACCTGGTTGGAGAACCAGGCTTGATCTTTCATACCCTGAGGCTCAGTCTGATAGACTGATGACTTGTCCACCATGGTTAGTCCCGGCAGACCTGTCATTAATCGCGCGGCACTTTCCAGGTTGTCCGCGGGATCTCCCATATTGGAACCCAGGCTGATGAATATGTCCTGCATAATCCCCATCAGTCAAACCTATATTTTTCCACTTGAAGGTGCAAGCCCGGACAGGTAAGCTGAATTTAACAATTACACGTGATATACATTTACGGAGTCAACTGCACTTGTCCATTCTCGCCCAAAAGTACCCTCATACGCAGTCCTTTCTGGAGCATGCCCTGGTCATCAAGGGACTGGCACATCAAACGGTGGCAGCATATACCGAGGACCTTTCAACCTTTCTGGAATTTTTGCAGGAAAAAGGAAAGGATGTCCTGGATATCAATGAACAGGGGCTCTTTGTATACCTCATGTTCCTGCGGCGCAGAGGACTTCAGAGCCGCAGTCTGGCCCGGCACATGGCCAGTCTGCGGGGATTTTACTCCTATCTGCATGAGCAGGGTCTTTTAGAGGATAATCCGGCGGAAATGCTTGAAAATCCCAAACTGCCGCACCTCCTTCCCCAAGTGCTGTCCATCCGGGAAGTAGAAAACATACTAGCTCAACCTGCTGCAGGGGACAAGCTCGGAGTCAGGGACAAAACCATGCTGGAGATGCTTTACGCCGCCGGTCTCAGGGTGTCTGAGCTTATAAATCTCAAGGTCCTGGACTTCGACCCCCAGGCGGGTATAATAAGGGTGTGGGGCAAGGGTGCCCGGGAACGCCTGGTGCCTTTGCACTACAGCTGCATGCAGTGGCTGGATTTTTACCTGCAGCACTGGCGTAGTTCATTTAGCCCCAGGGTGGACAAAATTTTTCTCAACCGCTCCGGAAAGGCCCTGTCCAGGCAGGGAGTGTGGAAAATAATCAAAAAATACGCCATGATGGCCGGCATTAAAAAGGAGGTTTCCCCGCACACCCTGCGCCACTCCTTTGCCACGCATCTGCTGGAGGGCGGCGCAGACCTGCGCACGGTCCAGGTGCTTCTGGGGCATTCCGATATAACAGCCACCGAGATCTACACCCATGTCCAGAGCGACAGGCTCAAGTACGCTCACGATCTTTTTCACCCCAGGTCAAAAAATACAGGAAAGCCGGCTGATGCAGAAAAAAGATAAGCTCAAGGCCCCAACGGTAATAACCTGTCATGTAAACGCCGATTTCGATGCCCTGTCTTCCATGATTGCAGCCAGCAAGCTGTACTCTGAAGCAGTGCTCATCTTCCCTGGAAGCCAGGAGAAAAATTTAAAGAACTTTTTTATCCAGAGCGCCACCTACCTGTACAACTTCAAATCCTTCAAGGACATCGATCCGGAATCGGTACAAAGGCTGGTAGTGGGGGACACCAGGCAGAAATCCAGGATCAGGCACGTGGAACAGCTTCTGGATAAAAAAGGCTTGAGCATTCATCTCTATGACCATCATCCTGATTCTGAAGAGGATCTCAAGGGAGATCTGGAAGAGGTCCACCCATGGGGCTCCACCATCTCCGTCATCTCCAGGATACTTATGGAGAAAGAAGTCCGGCTTACCGAAGACGAGGCCACCATAATGGGGCTCGGGGTATATGAAGATACAGGATGTTTCACTTTCAAGTCCACTACCGTGCACGACTTTTCAGCGGCATCATGGCTTCTCTCCCAGGGAATGGACCTCAATGTCGTCTCGGACCTGATAACCCGCGATTTAAGCGCGGAGCAGGTCTACATTCTCAATTCCATGCTGGAGGCGGCCACTACGCACAAGATAAAGGGGATCGACGTGGTGGTCACGGAAATCTCCCTGGATCATTATGTAGGCGATTTCGCCCTCCTGGCCCACAAACTCCTGGATATGGAAAACATCCGTGTCCTTTTTGCACTGGGCCGCATGCACGACCGGGTGCACCTGGTGGCCAGAAGCAGAACAGCGGATGTGGATGTGGGGAAAATATGCTCTTCCATGGGGGGAGGCGGACACTCTTTTGCGGCTTCGGCCAACCTGAAACACAAAACCCTGACCCAGGTCAAGGATGAGTTATTCGGCCTGCTCTACTCCCAGATCAATCCTCAGCTACTGGTTTCGGATCTCATGTCCAGGCCGGCGGTGACCATAGAAGAGAACAAAAGCATCAGCCAGGCCTCGGAAATCATGACCCGGTTCGGGCTGAAGGCCATACCGGTTACTGACGGAGATGGCCTGGACTGCGTGGGCATCCTGGAGCATCAGCTGGCTGACAAGGCCATCGGCCATGGCCTGGGCGCTATCCCTCTCAGGGAATACATGATCTCGGATATTTCCAGTCTGACCCCCGGAGATGATATCTACCAGGTGATGGAAATCATCATCGGACAGAGACAGCGCCTTATTCCGGTAATGGAAGACAATGTCATCACCGGGGTGGTAACCAGAACCGACCTGATAAACAACCTCATCAACGAGCCGGCCCGCATCCCGGAATCCCTGCTTCCGGAAAAAAAACGCGAACGCAACATCAGGCGCATGCTCAGGGAGAGACTGCCCGGGGAGATATATTCCCTGCTCAAGACCGCCGGGCACCAGGCAAGAGATATGGGATACCAGGTCTACTGCGTGGGTGGGTTCGTGCGCGATATTCTCCTGGGCAGGACCAACCTGGATGTAGACCTTGTGGTTGAAGGAGATGGAATCAAGTTCGCCAGGGAGCTGGCCCGTAAGCTTGACGCACGGGTCAGAGAGCACCAGAAGTTCAGAACAGCAGTGGTTATCTGCAATGACGGCCAGAAGATAGATGTGGCCACAGCCAGGCTGGAATACTACGAACATCCGGCGGCCCTGCCCATGGTGGAACTGTCCTCCATAAAAATGGACCTCTACCGCCGTGATTTCAGCATAAACGCCCTGGCCGTGCACTTAAACCCTGAGCATATGGGCAGGCTCGTAGATTTCTTCGGGGGGCAAAGAGACCTGAAGGACAGAGTAATCCGGGTGCTGCACTCCCTGAGCTTCGTGGAGGATCCCACCCGGATAGTCAGGGCCATCCGCTTCGAGCAGAGGTTCGGCTTCAGGATCGGGGCCCAGACGGAAAAACTCATCAAGAATGCCCTGGAACTGAATATATTTCATCAGCTTTCCGGGAGCAGGATATTTCATGAACTGCAGATGATCTTTGAAGAGGACACCCCTCTGCCCTGCCTCATCAGGATGGAGTATTACGGGCTCTTGAAACACATCCACCCCATGCTCAAGCTTACCTCCAATGTTAAGAACATCCTCCCCGAGACGGAAAAAGTCATCAACTGGTTCCAGCTTCTTTACCTGGAGGAGAAGATAGACAAGTGGATCCTGTACATCCTGAGCCTCTTGGATCACATAAATGATGTCCAGGCCGGCATCATCATGCAGCGCTTCAATTTTTCCCAGAAAAAAACCAGGCTTATCTTTTCCCTGCGTTCCCAGATAAACAGCGCCATGAGCAGGCTGTCCGCCTGGCATCAGGACCAGGGGAAGCTCAGCTCACTTTATTTTATATTGAATCCCCTGCCCCTGGAGGGACTTCTTTTCCTCATGGCCAGGGTGCACAAGGAAGAACTGCGCAAATACGTATCCTACTACATTACCCAGCTGCGGGATATACAGCCCCAGATCTCAGGCAAGGATCTCAAAAAAATGGGGCTTACCCCCGGTCCTGAATTCGGCCGCATCCTGCAGGAACTCAAAGCGGCACAGATTGACGGGCTGGCCTGCGACAGGCAGGCCCAGCTGGAATGGGTAAAAGACAATTGCTGTTCAGGTAAAGCAAGGAAGTAAGGCAGTTGTCCTTAAACCACGCCGTGATCCAGCATGGCGTCGGCCCCCCTGACAAAGCCTGCCATGTTTGCCCCTGCAGCCAGATTGCCTTCCATGCCGTATTCTTCTGCAGCTTCTGCACATTGTCTGTAGATGGTTTTCATGATCTCTTTCAGCTTGGTGTCCACTTCTTCCCTGCTCCACTTCAGGCGCATGGAATTCTGAGACATCTCCAGGGCTGAAACCGCCACTCCTCCTGCATTGGCCGCCTTGCTGGGGCCGAAAAGGCAGTCCGAGGACAGGGCCAGATTAATGGCTTCCGGTTCAGTGGGCATATTGGCCCCTTCGCATATAAGTCTGCACTGGTTTTTGGACAGACTCCGGGCATCGGACAGATTGATTTCGTTCTGAGTCGCCGAGGTAAAAGCACAGTCACATTCGATGGCCCAGGGTCTCAGCCCCTTGTGGTACTCGACACCCTTGAACCTTTCCGCATATTCTTTGATCCTTCCCCCGCGGATTCTTTTGAGTTCCATTACAAACCTGAGCTTTTCCTCGTCAATGCCCTGGGGATCATAAATGGATCCTTCAGAGTCTGATAAGGCCACCACCCTGGCCCCGAGCTCATTGAGCTTTTCCACTGTATGCTGGGCTACGTTTCCTGAACCGCTCACCACACAGATCTTTCCCTCTATGCTTTCGTTTCTGGACCTCAGCATCTCCTGAGCAAAATACACTGCTCCGTACCCTGTGGCCTCCGGTCTTATGTGAGAGCCTCCCCAGCTTTGCCCTTTCCCGGTAAATACACCGGTAAACTCATTTTTGAGTCTTTTATACTGACCGAACATAAAACCCACTTCTCTTGCTCCTGCACCGATATCGCCGGCGGGAACATCGGTAGCAATGCCGATATGTCTGTGCAGCTCGGTCATAAAGGACTGGCAGAAGCGCATGATTTCCGGTTCGGACTTGAATTTGGGGTCAAAATCAGACCCCCCTTTGCCTCCCCCTATGGGCATGGTGGTCAGAGAATTTTTAAAGGTCTGCTCGAAGCCCAGGAACTTGATTATTCCCTGATTGACGCTGGGATGGAAGCGTATGCCCCCTTTATAAGGTCCAAGGGGGCTGTTGAACTGGACTCTGAATCCCCTGTTCACATGTACCTGCCCGCGGTCATCCTGCCAGGGCACCCGGAAGATGATCACCCTTTCAGGCTCGACTATTCTGCCCAGTATATTGGCTTCTACATACTCTGGTCTGGTGCTTATAACCGGTTCCAGTGACTCCAGAACTTCCTTGACAGCCTGGTGGAATTCCACCTCACCAGGGTTGCGCTGAACCACCTGTTCCAAGACACTTTGAATATGCTTCTTTGCTGTCATTGACCTTCCCCGTTGATCTTTTTCTGTGGACTGTTCATGTTTATTCTGATAGTTACCATGGCGATAAAACCACCGACCTTTTAGCTGGAAAAGATGAAACAATCAACATGTTTTGAGTGCCCTGGAATGCATTAATAGCAACCGGATTGAATATTATTCCCCCTTCCGGCTGTAATCAAGTTGACCGGGCCTGAGTTGCCGTGAGGATTTTTCATCCTCGGTAATAAACATTTTTGTCAACGGTGCAGGCCTGTTAAGCAGAGCAGGAGAAAAGGCAATATTTCTCTTATTTGATGCACCTGCAGAAAATCGGGTAATGAATAATTCAGGAATCAGTAATCTACCTAACTCTTTGTTTTTACTGACCTTTGACCTCTGACGTCTGTCACGCGTCTTCGCGTGACAAAAATGACTTTTTGCAGTCACATCTTATTCGGGGATGCAGATTATGATGGATTACAACTTCAGCACCGGGGTCCCTGGCCTGGATGAAGCTCTCAACGGCCTGCGAACCGGCGATAATGTGGTCTGGCAGATTGATTCTGTTGAAGATTATCTCCCCTTTGTCCTTCCTTACAGTGACTATTGCCGCTTCAATGGTATTCCTCTTATCTACATACGCTTTGCCATACACAGACCTCTCTTGAGAGATGATAAAACTACAGCTACTTACCGTTTAAATCCCATACACAGTTTTGAAAAATTCATTTTTGAAATCCATTCCATTATACATAAACATGGAAAGGGCTGCTGCTATCTTTTTGACTGCCTGAGCGAGCTTTCTTCAGACTGGAGCTCAGACCGCATGCTGGCCAATTTCTTTATGCTCATATGTCCATATCTTGGAAGCATGCAGACGATAGCTTACTTCGCTCTTCTACGAAACAAGCACTCCGCCCACGCCACAAGTCCAATACTCAATGTAACCCAGCTTTTGCTTGATGTATATCAGCATAATAATGAGCTATACATTCATCCTTTAAAAGTGGACGGCAGATACTCATCCACGATGAATGCTCTGCATCAGTGGCAGGGAAGGAAGTTTGTAGCTGTAAAAACAAGTGAAAAGATAAGTAAAATTCTTTCTTACAAAACATGGTCTCGTATGGATTCTGGTATACACAAGCATGGTTACTGGAACAGTACATTCCTTGAAGGTGAAGAGGTTCAAGAAGATTTTGAAAAAGGTATCTGCAGTGAGCATGAAGAGCGTTCCTGGAAGAAAAAACTTTTAAAAATGATTTTTTCCAGGGACCAGCGCATACTCGAACTGGCTTATAAATACCTTTCTCTTAAAGATGTTCTTTTTATGAAGCGCAGAATGATAGGCAGCGGGCTCATGGGCGGCAAAAGCTGCGGTTTCTTGCTGGCCAGGGCCATTATGAACAGAACAGATCCGGAAAAATGGGAGCATAGATTTGAAGCTCACGATTCATTTTACATAGGATCTGATGTTTTTTACACTTTTCTGGTCCAGAATGGCGTATGGTGGATAAGACAGCAGCAGAGAGATCCGGATCTTTTTCTCAAGGATATTGAAAGGGCCAGGTCTCAGATCTTCAATGGATCGTTCCCGCACGATATTATCAAACAGTTTGTAGACCTGCTGGATTATTTCGGGCAGTGGCCCTTCATTGTCCGGTCCAGTTCACTCATGGAAGACAACTTCGGAAATGTCTTCGCAGGAAAATACAAAAGCATCTTCTGCCCCAACCAGGGCAGCAGAGGTCAGCGACTGGCAGCTTTTGTCGAAGCGGTTAAAGAAATATACGCCAGCTCCATCAGCGACAAGGCCTTGCTCTACCGCAAACAGAGGGGGCTGCTGGACAATGATGAACAGATGGCTCTACTGGTACAGAGGGTCAGCGGGGTCAACTACGGCAGATTCTTTTTTCCCCAGGCCGCTGGAGTCGGATTTTCCTTCAACCCGTATGCCTGGAACAGACAGGTGGATCCTGAATCAGGCATGCTCAGGCTGGTTTTCGGGCTGGGCACCAGAGCCGTAAATCGCTCGGATGACGACTACACCAGGGTGATCGCCCTGAACGAACCCATGATGCAGCCTCTGGCCAACCTGGAAGGACATCTCTACACCCAGCAGCAGGTTGATGTCCTGGATCTGCAGGAAAACTCCCTGACTTCCCTGGATTTCAAAACACTGGCCCGGACATGTCCCGGGCTCCCCATGGGTCATTTTGCCGAAAGGGACAGGTCATTAGAACTTAAAGCCAGGCAAATGAACCTCAAAAATTTTTTCCCATGGGTCCTGAACTTTAAAACTCTGCTGTCTGACACAGATTTCTGCAAAGATATGCGGGAGATGCTGAAAGTTCTGGAAAAGGCTTATGGTACGACAGTGGATATAGAGTTTACAGTCAATTTCTTCAGTGAACAGGCTGATGATGCCGCTGATTCAGAGCAGGACTACAAGATCAATATCGTCCAGTGCAGACCCCTGGAAATGAAGGATGCTGGAGTTCAGGAAGAAGTTGCAGCTCAAATCTCTTCTGAAAAACTGATTGTTAAAAGCGCTGGTCCCATTATCGGTCAGAGCCGTCAAGATAAGATTGACCGTATCATCTATGTCAGCCCCGAAAAATACGGCCGACTTTCAGAAAGGGAACGCCATACCGTAGCCAGGCTCATCGGACGCATTACTCACGAAAGTACCTGCGTCTCCTGCTTTAATCAAATGCTCCTGGGTCCGGGAAGATGGGGTACAAGTATTGCTTCGCTGGGAGTTCCTGTAAGTTTTGCAGAAATCAGCCCGGTTTCGGTGATGGTGGAAATAGGGGCCATGCGCCAGGACTTTGTCCCGGACGTGTCTCTTGGTACCCATTTTTTCAGTGACCTCATCGAATTTGATATCCTGTACATGGCTCTTTACCCGGATAAAAAAGATAATCTGCTTAATCTCACTTTTCTGGAAAACTCAGGCAACAGGCTGATCCAAATCCTGCCTGATCAGGCAAAATGGACCGATACAGTCTTTGTTTTGGATCAGCCGATGTTGCCTGACCAGGCCTCAATCCAACTTTGCGCCAGTGTCCGGGAACAGTACGCTGCTGTTTATTTAGAGAAAGAGAACCAGTTCTGAGTCCTGCAGGCAACAGCTACATTTTGAGTATTGCCCTGGCCTGCTCGTCCATTGCGTCAGTGATGAATTTTATGCCGGTCTCTTTTTCCGTTTCCCTGTTCCCTGAGGCCAGATCATCCCTGGAAAGGCTCGGCAGGGAAAATTTTCTGGTACCAGCCATAAACTGCTGCAGCCCTGCCTTTAGTTTATCGGTCATGGTCCAGAAAGCTATGGCTCCAAAGGGGATATTGGCCATTTCGTCCTTGCCCACTTTCTTCTGGACATCATAGTAGCCGGCAAATATCTCTTCCGGGGATGATCCGAAATCGGCGACAGTCTTGGGAAGTTTATCCCAGTTCCCGCCGATTTTTTCCTTTTTCTCCGGCTGAAGCCCTCCCTGAATGTTGCTACCCAGAAACCCGGGTATCATAAGAGCTCTGCCCATGCAGGCCAGTTTGCTGTAAGGAGCGCCCAGGGCTAAGGCCTTGAAGATATGGTCCTCCTGGGCAAATCCTCCGGCAAAGGCCAAATCCGGGACACTTTCCCCTTTTTCCTCCAGGATGCCGGCATACTCGTAAGCCTTGGAATGCAGGAGTATTGAAGGCACTCCCCAGGACTGCATCATGTGCCAGGGGCTCATTCCGGTTCCTCCGCCGGCTCCGTCAATGGTCAGCAGATCTATGTCGTTTTCTCCGGCCAGCTTGATGGCCATGGCCAGAGCTTCCATACCGTAAGCACCTGTCTTGAGGGTAACCCCGTTTATACCCATGCCGCGCAGATAATCCACAGTGGACTTGAAATTGTTGCGCACGTCCTCGTAACGGGAATAATCGGTGAATCCCAGACGGCTGTGCCTGGCAAAGGCTTTTATGGAGCCCCTCTTGAACGCTTCCTGGACTTCGCCCAGTTCCGGGTCGGGATCTACCACGTAGCCTCTTTTTTTGAGAAAAAGGGCGTGTTCCAGATTGAAAACCTCGATTTCTCCGCCGATATCCTTGGCCCCCTGGCCCCACTTGATTTCTATAAAGACCTTGTCGCCGCCGTATTTTTCAGCCACATACTCGGCTACGCGGTTGCGGCCGTCCTCGACGTTTAGCTGTACCAGCACAGCCCCGTGACCGTCAAAGTAGCGCATATAGGTATCTATGCGCCGGTTCAGCTCAGGTGATTCCACAATTCGCCCGTTTTTCATCTTTGAAGCTGGGTCCACCCCCACGACATTCTCTCCGATGACAATGGGAACTCCCACCAGGGAACATCCAACTGCAAAGGCATCCCAGTATGTTTCAGCAATTTTGGTCGACCCTAAAGCCCCGGTCATGATGGGCATTCTGGCAATGACCTTTTTCTGTCTGCCGAAAGTCGTCTTCACATCCACATCCTGAAAGGTGCAGTTGTCCGGATCATTGCTTGCTCCTTCGGGCAGTCCATGAGCGCCGTAATTATATCCCTGTATGCGCAGGGAGTTGTAGGATATACCCACGTGAGTGGTATTGTCCGCCCCGGCGGTTACTTTTCCGTAATCCCGGGGATAGAGTACTTCCCTGCCCTTGATGCTGGCAAGCCAGGTTTCGCATTTGCCTGCGCAGTCGGCCCTGCAGAGTGTACACAGTCCGGACTCAGCGGGACTGCCCCGGTTGACAGTACCCAAAACGTCATTTGACTTGGAAGCTTTCACTATAACAACCCTCCTTAAAATTTTTCATCTTAAATGTGAAGTATCTGTTCAGCACTTTTCAGGAAAGCAGGGGACAGGCCCCCCCAAACCTTTTTCTAAAGGATAATTGACAGGTTTTAAAAATAAGTGCGGGGGTGTCGGTACCCCGTGCCAGATCCAAAGCGCTGGACACATACAATGTGAGATACCATTGGATAACAGAGTTTCCGTATGAATTTTCAGCCTGCACTGCAGGCACAAAGCTCTGCTCCGGCCCGACGAGACAGTCCTTTATCAAAGGGGAAGAGATTACTCAATGGCCAAAACCAAATTTATAATTACATTTTTGTAAAACTATTTTTATGTCAAAGAGGTATGCAGCAAAATTAACCTGGATCAACCAGCCCTTCCTGAACAGAAAAACATGTCTGAGGACCGGGGGGGCACATCAAATACCCCTTTTCAGCGCTGCAGGGCTTGCATTTTTTGCCGCATTGAATAGGATGCTTTTTTCACGCACAAATCTTTACAAGGTTCTCTCAGGCAAAATCAATATTAAACACTTAAACAATTCAC
>PWGS01000305.1 GCA_003554505.1 Desulfonatronospira sp.
CAGAAAAGAAGATAAAATAAAAAATATTTTTTTCTTTTCTCTTTCAGAAGAAGATACAAGAATAAGATATAAACAATTTCAAACCGGCATAATCAAGACATATTCAGGTTGGCGCTCACACCTGTCTGTGTCTGTTGATGTTGTTTCTGCTTTTGCCCGGTACAGTTAAGGCCCGGGAACTTATTGTTTCCGCAGCAGCTTCCCTCACCGGTACATTCGATGAAATCAGCGCCCAGTTCGAGGCCGATAACCCCGGGGTCAGGGTGGTGAGAAACTACGCATCTTCAGGGGTCCTTTACAGACAGATAACCCAGGGAGCACCAGTGGACGTTTATGCATCAGCCAATATGCACTGGATGCAGAAAGCAGAAAAAGCCGGGCTGGTGTCGGCAGACAAATACCATATCTTTGCTTACAACCAGATTGTACTAGCGACTTCGGGATCAGAGAGGCTTGATGTTTCTGAGCCTGGGGATTTAAGGCTTGGAAGACTCCGTAGAATCGGGATTACCAACCCTGCTATCTCCCCGGCGGGTAATTACGCCATGCTTTCTCTTAAAAAACTGGGGCTCTGGGATGAGCTGGAACAAAAAATGATTTACGCCGAAACAGTAACTCAACTCATGGATTATATACGCAGGGGTGAAGTGGATGCAGGCTTTGTTTTTGCATCGGATATTTTGCGGGGGCAGGACGCTGTGCAGAAAAAATTCACAATGCCCCTTGAATCATTACCCGCTTACCCCATGGCGATACTTAAGAACAGCAAAAAACCGGAACTTGCCGGCAAATTCGTTGATCTTGTCCTGTCTCAGACAGGACAGGGCATCATGAAAAAAAACGGATTTCAAGCCGTAAATCAAAAGTAATGCATGTCATATGTCAGATAACAGCCAGCTTTAAAAGCGCTACAGGAAATTTCTCCCTGAACGCAAATTTTGAGACATCTTCCTCGTCCATTGTTTTGTTCGGGCCTTCCGGTGCGGGCAAGAGCCTGACTTTAATGGCCCTGGCCGGACTGCAGGTTCCAGACCGGGGAAAAATAACCATCGATGGGCACACTCTCTACGACTCGCAAAAGAAGGTCAACATTGCTGCCAGAAAACGCAGGGTGGGCATGCTCTTCCAGGATTATGCCCTTTTTCCCCACCTGAGTGTCATGGACAACGTGGGTTTTGGGCTTAAAAGGTCTTTCAGACCGTTAAAAAAACAGCAAAAAGATAAGATCTTCCAGTTTATCCAAATGTTCGGCCTGGAAAATCATACATACAAAAGACCTCAACAACTGTCCGGAGGACAACGCCAAAGAGCGGCCCTGGCCAGAGCTCTGGTTTGCAGCCCCGACATTCTCCTGCTGGATGAACCTTTCAGCGCCCTGGATCAGCCCCTGCGCATCAAAATGCGCTCGGAACTGGGCAGCATCCTGGAAAAATTCAGCATGCCCATGATCATGGTCAGTCACGACCGCGAAGACGTGGAGGCCTTTGGCGAGACCCTGGTTTCATTCGGCCACGGACGTGTGCTGGAGGTACTGGATTACCAGTCCAGAAGAAAAGAAGGACAAAGTGTCATGGACATACTTGCCCCCCTTTATCAAGCTGCAAGCACGTGACAGGGGCCTGGCCAGGGCATTGCCATGTTTATACAAAAAGCGCAATACAAGACGGCAACCTCGTCTAGTTTTTATACAATATTGTACACGAAACAGCCTGCCCACAATAAAAGCCTCGGGCATCAAAGCGCAACAAACTGCAATTATAGAAATAATGTCATATGGTCCGAAAAATGAAATACTTTACATAAAAAAGATACCTATGGAATCTCTGACCCAAGTCAAACTCAACGTCCTGCATGAAATCAGCAAGGTCATAGAAAAGGCCCTGGACCTGGACAAGGCCCTGGAAGCCATTCTGAAGATCCTGGCTGACTCCCTGAGCATGAAGCGCGGAGCATTCTCCTTTATTGAAGAGGACAGCGGACTCCTGGTCATCAGTGCCTCCCACGGTCTGACACCCCAGGAGAAAAACAGAGGGGTGTACCGCATGGATGAAGGCGTAACCGGGCGTATCTTTTCTACGGGCAAGCCCTTTATCGTTCCGGACATTGCAAAGGAACCCCTGTTCCTGGACAAGACAGGGTCCAGGAGCATGGAAAAAGGGCGGATTTCCTTTGTGGGCGTACCGATAACCCTGCAGGGTATCACTGTGGGCGTGTTGACTGTGGACAGGCTCTTTGAGCAGGACATCTCCTTTGAAGAGGACATTCGACTCTTAAGCATCGTGGCCGCCATGGTAGGTCAGTTTGTCAGCCTGAACCGCCAGGTCAGAGACCGGGAAGAAAACCTGCGCAGGGAGAACCAGAGCCTCAAAACCAGGCTTTCCAGCTCTTTTCAGAGATTTTTCATAGTCGGCAAGAGTTCCAGCATGCTCCAGATACGCCAGATGATGGAGAAGGTCGCCCCCACCAGGGCGACGGTCCTTCTTCTGGGAGAATCCGGTACCGGCAAGACCCTGATAGCCGACATCATTCATGAACTCAGTGAAAGGGGAAAATACCCTTTTATCAAGGTCAATTGCGCTTCTCTTCCGGAGAATCTTCTGGAATCCGAACTGTTCGGATATGAGAAGGGCGCTTTTACTGGGGCGGTGCGATCCAAGCCGGGGCGCTTTGAAGAGGCGCACAAAGGAACTATATTCCTGGACGAAATCGGGGAGATGCCGGCTGGGCTGCAGGCCAAGCTGCTCAGGTTTCTCCAGGAAAGGGATTTTGAAAGGCTGGGCGGCAACAAAACCTACCGGGTGGATGTTCGGGTAATCGCAGCAACCAACAAGGACCTGGAAAAGGAGGTTCAGGAGGGCCGATTCCGCGAAGATCTGTATTACCGCCTGAATGTCTTCCCCATGCGGGTGCCTTCGTTGCGTGAACGACGCGAGGACATCCCCGCTTTGATCAATCACTTTCTGGACAAAGTGGCCCGGGAGTATGGCCGGCGTCTGGTCCTGAGCAAGTCCAGCCTGGACTACCTGGTGGCGTACGAGTGGCCGGGCAATATCCGGGAACTGGAAAACCTGGTGGAAAAACTCTCCATAATGAGTGAAGGACAGATGGTGGAATTAAAAGACCTGCCCTCAGGCATGCTGCAAGAAAAATTGCACCCCGGCCAGGGACAGGAGCAGGACAGAAATCACTCACTTTTAGACATGGAGAAAAAAGAAGTTCTGTCCGCATTACAGCGCAACAGCTGGGTGCAGTCCCGCGCTGCCAGAGACCTTGGCCTGACCCAGCGTCAGATGAGCTATCGCATCAACAAGTTCAACCTTAAAGATTACATCTCCCGGCAGAAAAAAAACCGTGCCTGATAAGATGAAACTGCAAAAAGCCTTCAACCTGGATCAGGTCAAACAAGCTGGCCTGGCAACTCTTTGATTGAAGTCAGCTGTCTGCTTTTCGATTCCCTGCAGTCACATCCTGTCTGTTTCTGCAGCATCTTTCTCAACTGATCGTCAGGTAAAGGCCCGCCTCTGTTTTCTGCGGCCCGGCGAACTTCACTCACCAGGACCTCCATATTCACAGGCCGGTGGTCCAGCCCCATTTCCCTGAGCTTACCCCGGACTGCGCCTGCCCCGCTCTTTCTGCCCAGGCTGATTTGGCGCTGCATACCCATTTCTCTGGGTTCAAAAGGTTCAAACAGCTCAAAGGACTTGTACAAGGCATCAGCGTGCAGGCCTGATTCGCAGTAAAAGAGCTCATTGCCCAGAACCGCCCTGTTGGGACTTATGTCTACACCTGCAAGATCTGCAATATAACCGCTAAGCTCCAACAGTCTCCGGGGCTGATACATATTACAGCCTCTTCTGTGCACCAGAAAAGCCAGGACTTCTTCCAGGCGGGCAATCCCGGCCCTTTCACCGATTCCCAGGACGCTGACATCCACGTAGTCCACCCCGCAGGATAATGCCGTTATGGCATTGGCCGAAGCCATACCGAAGTCATTATGACCATGAAAGGCAAGCTTCAAATCCATAACTTCTCTGAAGGGCTTCACGGCTTCAATCAGGCCTCCAGGCTCCATAACCCCCAGAGTGTCTGAAAGGCGAATACGCCATACACCAAGATCTTGAGCCCTCTGAGCCACTTGCAGAGCAAACTCTTTGTCCGCCCGGGAAAAATCCTCCAAACC
Organism: Desulfonatronospira sp.; assembly: GCA_003554505.1. Lineage (GTDB taxonomy): Bacteria > Desulfobacterota > Desulfovibrionia > Desulfovibrionales > Desulfonatronovibrionaceae > Desulfonatronospira. Next base: position 4,181 of record PWGS01000305.1, read on the forward strand.
AAGTGACACCCTGGCCTTCAGTCTATCGGTGCAGGCCAGGGTTTTTTCAAGAAGTTTAAGGGCCTTGCCACGGTCCAGACCGAGGCGCTTCTCAATATGCAGGTCTGATACAGGCAGGGCTGCATTTATGATGTCCGGGCCAAGAGTGTCAGCGTACTCCAGGTCCTGAATGCGGCATGGAGACCAGAGGCTGACCTGCGGTGCACTGGATTGTTGTTTTAGATAATCAACAAGACCTGCCAGATTTTCATCCCTGCCCACGGAACCTGCTTCCAGCTCCTCCAGACCCAGACCACACAGCTTGTCCAGAATAACTTTTTTTTGTTCCAGACTGAGATACAGTCCGTAGCGCTGATCTCCTTCTCTTAAGGTAGAATCTATTAACATAAAGTAATATTCTGCACAAAACATGCCTCAAAACATATAAGGCGCGTCCGCCATCTTTGAATACCAGGCTGAACATACCCCCACTTCAGGATGTGACTGCAATCTGCGCCTGCATATAGCAGCAAATCGTGCATGCCCTACTATTTTGTAGTACATAGCTACATTTTTGAATGTAACATTTTCCAGCTCCGCTTTAAATAAACTTCAAGACTCCTGGTTTGTATTGCCAAACATATCAAAAAGTTAAGTCAGAATGCACTGTCGTTTTCATCTCCTGGCATGTCTATTGCCATAGACCGAAGACAATCGCGGCACAGGGCTGAATCCAGACTCTGAGCACTTTACGCCGCAAAACCTTACAGGAGGATCATTTCATGCGCAAAGTAGCAATCTATGGCAAAGGCGGAATCGGCAAATCAACAACAACACAGAATACGGTAGCGGGACTGGTGGAACTGGGCAAGAGAGTCATGGTGGTTGGTTGTGATCCCAAGGCGGATTCCACAAGGCTTCTGCTGGGGGGACTCTCTCAGCAGACTGTACTGGATACCCTGCGCGAGGAAGGCGAAGACGTGGAGCTCGATGACGTTCGCCTGGGGGGCTACGGTAACTCCCTGTGTGTTGAATCCGGTGGACCGGAACCTGGAGTGGGCTGTGCCGGGCGCGGGATTATTACTTCCATCAATCTGCTGGAGCAGCTTGGGGCCTACGAGGAAGACGAGAGCCTGGACTATGTATTTTACGACGTCCTGGGGGACGTGGTCTGCGGGGGATTTGCCATGCCCATCCGGGAAGGAAAGGCCCAGGAAATATATATAGTCGTATCCGGTGAAATGATGGCCATGTATGCCGCCAACAACATATGCAAGGGCATCAGGAAGTTTTCCGAAGCCGGCGGAGTGCGTCTGGGGGGCCTGATCTGCAACAGCAGGGCCGTGGACAACGAGGAAGAAATGATCAAGGCCTTCGCTGAAAAACTGGGCAGTCAGATGATCTACTTTGTCCCCCGGGACAATGATGTGCAGCGGGCCGAGATTAACCGCAAAACCGTCATTGAACATTTTCCGGAAAGTACCCAGGCGGACCACTATCGCAATCTGGCCCGGGCCATAGACACAAACGAAATGTTTGTAGTGCCCAAACCCATGGAAACTGATGAACTGGAGCAGATCCTTTTGGACTATGGTATCCTGGAAACAGCCTGATTCAAGACTTTGCTGCAATATTTCCTGATAACCAGCTGAAATATTATATCAGAACTTGCGGCAGTCAGGGAAAGGAGCTTGCATAACCTGCCTTTTCCTGAGCTTTGCCTGTAAAAGATAACAACAAATCCAAGGAGGAAATGGATGATAATGATAAGGGCCATTGTCAGGCCGGAAAAAACCAACGAAGTGATGCAGTCCCTGCTGGAGGCGGGTTACCCAGCCATGACCAAGATGGAGGTCGCAGGACGGGGTAAGCAGAGGGGGCTTAAGCTTGGTCAGGTTATTTATGATGAACTGCCCAAGGAAATGATTATGCTGGTGGTCCCGGAGCGGGAAAAGGAATTCGCGCTTAGGGCCATCATGGAATCCGCCCGGACAGGAAACGGCAACTTTGGAGACGGCAAGGTTTTTGTTTCCCCGGTGGAAGAGTCATACACAGTATCCACCGGCATAAAGGAATAACAAAAGGAGAATCCCATGAAGGAAGTAATGGCCATAATCCGGGCCAACAAAATCAACCAGACCAAAAAGGCCCTGGTGGACGCAGGACTGCCCTCCTTTACAGCCAACCGGTGCATGGGTCGCGGCAATAGGCCAGTGGATTTTGAAATGCTGGAAGCACTGAAAAATGAAACCGAGGACAGTGCCGATGTATTACCCTCGTTGTCCCAGGGTGCACGTCTAATCCCCAAGAGGCTGCTGAGCATGGTGGTCCCCCCTGAGCAGGTTTCCAGAGGGGTTCAGCTGCTCATGGAGGTCAACAGGACCGGGACCCAGGGGGACGGAAAGATTTTTGTCATGCCTGTCACCGAGGTATACCGGGTACGCACCCGGGAAGAAGGCCTGAGCGCCATTGACGAGATGGCCGGGTGATCAGGCAAGGCTGCAAACCACTATACACAATATTAAAGATTAACGCGCAGGCCTTACGCCATTAACAGCTTGTCCCGGAATAATGAGGGCAGGGGCAAGGCATCTGCAGGAGGATAAATGTCTGATCTTAAATCATGTCCCACAGTGGAACCGGATGAGTTCGTAGACAAAACCCTGAAAAACTATCCCCCCAAGGTGGCCAAAAAACGCCGGGCTCATATGCTTGTGCGCCAGGAGTCCGAAGAAAACCAGAATATAAATGCCAACGCCAGGAGCGTACCTGGGATTATTACCCAGAGAGGGTGCTGTTATGCCGGCTGCAAAGGAGTGGTCATCGGGCCTTACGGGGATATGGTACACATAACCCACGGTCCCATCGGCTGCGGCTTTTATTCCTGGCTTACACGGCGCAACCTGTTCAAACCCGGAGAAGACGGCAAGAACTATTCAACATATTGCTTTTCCACGGATATGGAAGAACATGATATTATATTCGGCGGCGAAAAAAAACTGAAACAGGCCATTTATGAGGCTTATGAAACATTCAAACCCAATGCCATCAGCGTGCATGCTACCTGCCCCATTGGGCTTATTGGAGACGATGTACAGGCTGTAGCCAGGGAAGCTGAGGCAGAGCTTGGGGTCAAGGTCCTTGCTTTCAACTGCGAAGGTTACAAGGGAGTCAGCCAGTCCGCAGGTCACCACATCGCCAACAACAAGCTCTTTTCGGAAGTGGTGGGCACCTGTGACCAGCCCATTGAAGGCTACAGCGTCAACATCCTGGGAGAGTACAATATCGGTGGAGACGCCTGGGAAATTGAGAGAATCCTGAAGAAATGCGGCATCAGAGTCGGGGCCCCCTTCAGTGGTGACGGCAAATTCGAGGAAATGACCTCGGCACACATGGCCTCCCTGAATCTGGTCATGTGCTATCGCTCCATCAATTATCTGGCGGACATGATGGAAACCAGATTCGGCATCCCCTGGGCCAAGGTCAATTTTATCGGGGTCAGTGCCATGTCCAAGTCCCTGCGCAAAATTGCCAGATTCTTTGAAGACCCTGAGCTTACCAGCAAAGTTGAGCAGGTCATTCAGGAGGAAGAAGAGCGGGTGTATAAAGAGCTTGCCCCCTACAAAGAGCGCCTGCAGGGTAAAACAGCCATGCTGTTTGTAGGTGGCTCCAGGGCCCATCACTATCAGGACCTGTTGAAAGATCTGGGGTTAACCCCTGTAGCGGCCGGTTATGAATTCGCCCACCGCGATGACTACGAGGGCAGCCAGATAGTATCTGACATCAAGCTGGATGCCGACAGCAGAAACATTGAAGAGCTCAAGGTCACTCCCCACCCGGAAAAGTACAGGCCCCGCCTGTCTCCGGAAAAACAAAAACAGCTGGAAGAGGAAAAGGTGCTCAAGCACTACCATGGAATGATTCCCGACATGCCCTCCGGGACTCTGGTCATTGACGATATCAGTCATGCCGAACTCGAACGTCTCATCCTGGACCTGAGACCGGACATCGTTCTTTCCGGAATCAAGGACAAGTATGTCATTGAAAAGTTTGGAATACCCAGCAAGCAGATACACAACTACGACTATTCAGGACCATTTTCCGGATATGAGGGAGCGATCAACTTTGCCCGGGAAATCGACATGATGATCCACAACCCGGCCTGGAAGTTCATGGCCTCACCTTTCGAAAAAAAGCCTCTGCTGACTGCTGAACTGGGCGTGGACAAATAAAAAACAAGGAGAAGACAAAGTGCTGGACCATACAACTTCAGAAATAACTCCCAGAAAGGCCCTCAGGGTCAACCCGGCCAAGACATGCCAGCCCATCGGGGCCATGTACGCGGCCCTGGGTATAAACCGTTGCCTGCCTCACAGCCATGGCAGCCAGGGTTGCTGCTCCTATCACCGCAGCCACCTGACCAGGCACTACAAGGAGCCCGTGATGGCCTCCACCAGTTCTTTTACTGAGGGAGCATCCGTGTTCGGAGGCAGTCCGAATCTCAGGCAGTCCCTGAAAACCATATTCCAGACTTATGACCCGGATGTGGTGGCTGTGCACCCCACCTGCCTTTCGGAAACCATTGGTGACGATATCCCCACCATAGTCAAAAAAGCCAGCGAGGACGGAATCGTTCCCAGGGGAAAGTGGGTAATACATGCCAGCCCTCCAAGCTATGCAGGCTCTCACGTGACTGGATTTTCCAACATGGTCAAAGGCATGGTCGATTACTTTACCAACAAAGGGGAAAAAAAAGTCAAAGGCCAGATAAACATACTGCCCGGCTATGTAGAACCTCCGGACATGCGCAAGCTCAAGAGCATGGTAGCTGAGATGGGACTGACCCCTGTGGGGTTTCCGGACACCTCGGATGTCCTGGATACTCCCAAAACCGGCCATTATGAAATGTATCCCCCAGGGGGGACAAAAGGGGAAAAACTGTTAACCACTGGAGCCAGCGAATATACCATGGCCATGGGACACTTTTCATCAAAGGACCCAGCCGCCCATCTGGAACTAAAGGGTGGAGTTCCCTTCACCCTGAGCGACACCCCCATCGGGGTGCAGGCCACGGACCGGTTTTATCAGGGAATCATGGAAGCCACTGGAGCGGAAATCCCTAAGGCCCAGCTGGATGACCGGGGCCGGCTGGTGGATATGATGACAGACTACCAGCATTATCTCTATGGTAAGAAGGTGGCCCTGTGGGGGGATCCGGACCAGGTGATAAGCCTTGCGGAATTCATGTCGGACATGGGTATGCAGCCTGTATGCATTATCACTGGAACACCGGGGAAAATATTTGAAAAAAGGCTCAAAGCTATCCTGGAGGGTAAGGCTTTGATGCCGGTTATAGCTCAGAAGCAGGATCTGTTTTACCTGCATCAGGTTATCAAAAAGCAACCTGTGGATCTTCTTGTGGGCAATACTTATGGAAAATACATCGCCAGGGCTGAGGATACACCTTTTGTGCGTTTTGGTTTTCCCATACTGGACAGGGCCGGACACAGCTACTTTCCTAGTGTGGGGTACAAAGGAGGTATTCACCTGCTCACCAGCATCGTAAACACGTTACTGGATCGTCAAGACCGCGATGCTCCTGACGAGCGTTTTGAACTGGTACTGTGATGAGCAAAGGGCACTGAAAACAAATCCAGTACTAAAGGGTGAGGGATTTGTCGCCATCCGGCAAGTCCCGGAAAAAATCCACGGACCCGGCGTCTTGAGATTAGATTGAGAGAACAAAGGATAACAAAATGCAGTCTGAATTGCTTAAAGATAGACAGAAACAGGTCTACCAGAAAGGGACCGCTCCCTTTGACCTGGATTGCAATAAAGGCAGCCTGGCCGGAGCCGTCAGTCAGCGGGCCTGCGTATTCTGCGGCTCCAGGGTGGTGCTCTACCCCATTGCCGATGCCCTGCACCTGGTTCACGGTCCGGTGGGTTGTGCAGCCTACACCTGGGACATCCGGGGATCCCTGTCCTCGGGTCCTGAACTGTACCGTCTGAGTTTTACCACGGATCTCCAGGAAAAGGATGTCATATTCGGCGGAGAAAAAAAGCTCTACCAGGCCCTGGTGGAACTCATCGAGCGCCATGACCCCAGAGCTGCCTTTGTCTACTCCACCTGTATCGTGGGACTCATCGGGGATGACCTGGCAGGAGTATGCAAAAAGGTCAGCCGGGAAAAGGATATACCGGTCATCCCGGTGCAGTCCGAGGGATTCAAAG
>PWGS01000008.1 GCA_003554505.1 Desulfonatronospira sp.
CATTCCCATGCAGGGCATGGTCCAAAGCCTGAATGTATCCGTGGCGGCGGCTGTTATTCTTTACGAGGCCTTCAGGCAAAGGCACCAGGCCGGACTCCTGGAAGAAAGGGCCCTGCCCGGGGACAGACAGGATGAATTATACCATGAGTGGATTCAGAAATAAAAAGGGAAATATTTATCTTATCGGACCCAGGGCCAGCGGCAAGACCACACTGGCTGAGGATATTGCCGGCAGGACAGGACTTAAGGCCGTGGACGCGGATAAGGCCCTGCAGGAGGAACAGGGGCAAAGCATTCAGGAGATAGTCTCGGGCCAGGGCTGGGAGTATTTCAGGGACCTGGAGAGCAAGTTCCTGCAGCGCACGGCCGGGTCCGGGCCCATGGTAGTAGCCACCGGCGGCGGGGTGGTGCTGGGAAGTGCCAACAGGGAACTGCTTAAAGATTTTCGGCATTTGACGGTGTATCTGCAGGCAGACCCTGATCTCATCTGTTCCAGACTTGCAGAGGATCCCAAACCGGGACAGAGACCGGCGCTTTCGGATCTGGATTTCAGGGAAGAGATACGCGCTACACTGGAAAAACGCCAGAAACTTTACATGGAGTGCGCGGATATTGTCCTTGCTGCGGACCAGCCCCTGGAACTGCTGGCTGAAGAAGTTTACCGGGTCTATGTGGACAAAAAGCAGGAAGGGCAGTGAAAGGCGGGATTTTCCCGGATACAGCAGAGCCTGCAGGGTCCGGCTGTTATCTGCGTTCTCTCTTCAAGGACTCTATAGCCTTGTTCAGACACCATTTTCTGGATTTTTCAGGATTCCTGGACTGCTCCAGCTCAACAAGCCTGCGGGCCACATCTTCGCGTCCATGTACCAGGCCGAGAAGTCTTTTTGCTAGTTCCTGCTCTTTTTTCGAGCTTTTTTTACCTGTCTGCAGTCCAGGAAAAAACATTTCATGCATGCGTGCGGAGCGCCTGACCTTGATGCCCAGCAGTGCAAGTGCAATACCTAGAAGAATGGCCAGAGAGGCAATGGTCCAGAGGGTCATAATGGCTCAGCAGATGGCATATCCATCATTTTCGCATCTTCTGATGTCTGTTCATGGGTTTTCCCGAAGGCATTGGCAGATGTTGTTCATTGTTGCCTTAACAGGCTGGCTATCAGTGACAATATACTGTAAAAAACTGTCGGGCACAACTCAAAATCATGCTGCAGGGCTCCCTACAGGCAAGAGAAAATGTCCAGGACAAGACGTCTCTCATGGATTCAAGTGCGGTCCTGTGCCAGAGTGAAGAAAAAGCAGTCCGACAGACAAGCAAACAACCCGGGGCTGTGTCATTGATCCGGCGGCAAAGTTCTCAAAAAAATCACATCTGAATTCTGCACCTGCAAGCTTCCAGCCGGGATGCATTTTCCCGGATGAAATCCAGATATTCGGCCAGTACTGACCTGATCGCAATAATCAATACATTGACAAGTTCACTATGTTTGTGCCAGATTATACTTATAATAATCATCAATGGTTATTTGCAAAGTCAGACGGCATTGCAATAGCTGAAGATGCCGGCTAAACATTCATGTGGCAGCAGGGGCATACAATATTTTTTGCCTGAGCAGCCTGCACAACGTATACTTATCCAGCAGAAGAAATGACCTGTTATTCAAAGCAAACCTATCAGGCAGATGCAGGCTCTTCAGGAGCGGCATTTTTGCCTGTCTATATCCGGGGTATAGGAGTTCTGGGCAGCTTCGGCACAGGCGTGCATGATCTGAGGAAGGCTCTGGAGGAAGACAGGGCGGCAGAAACTTCTTTTACCAGCCATGACCTGGACAATGCACAGAAAGACCTGCCTGTCGCGACCGCGGATACAGGTGCTTTGGGCAGATATCTGCCCAGGAAAGTGTTGCGTCGTATTGACCATTATTCACGCATGGCTGTGCTCGGGTCGTTTCTGGCCCTGGAAGACGCAGGCATGCTGGATAACCCCCGGGAAAGAATGGGTATTGTAATTGCCACGAGCTACGGTGCCGCGGCAACCACTTTTTCCTTTCTGGATTCTGTGATCAATGACGGCGATGCCTGCGCCTCTCCTACATATTTTTCCAATTCTGTGCACAATGCAGCTGCTGCACACATTTCGATTCTCCTGAACATCACCGGGCCGAGTCTCACTGTCAGCCAGTTTGAACTGTCTGTTTCTTCGGGGTTGATTACAGCCAGGCAGTGGCTGCTGGAAAACAGGGTTGATTATGTTCTTTTTGGAGCAGTTGATGAGTACTGTGCATTGCGCGGTTATAGCTGGCTGAGGCTTTGCGTTCCTGGCAGCAAAGATATTTCGGGCAATCTCGCTGGGGATGATCAAGGGAGTGTTATGGGCGAGGGTGCTGCTTTTTTTCTCTTGTCTTCTGAAAAAACAGTCGATGATTATGGCTGCATCACCGATATCCAGCAGGGCAGATGGCATGAATGCAGCTTATCATTTTCTGGACCAGCACCCCTGATTCTTAACAGCGGTTCAGAACTTGCTTGCAAAAGCAACGCCGATCTGATTCCCGGACAAAGCTCACAGGGAGCAGCGCATGCACATATTTTCGGCGGACTGCCCGCAAGCCAGGCCTTTGACCTCGCTGTTGCCGGGCTGAAAATACAACAGGGGCAACTGTTTCCATGCTCTGAGGAGCCAGGTACATCCATCGCAGAAAACTGTATGCAGCAGGATCCCGGGATAGTCTGCTTGCAAATCGGGAAAGGGGGTGATTTTGGCGCAGTCACACTGGTCGATTGACAGATTGCGTGATGCATGGCTTTATGTACCGCTTTTGTGTCTTTTTGCTGTGTTCAGCATGATTGTTGCCCCCGGGCTGGCTAATGCTGAAGAACAGGAACGCAGTGAGGTTGTAGAGCCACGTTACGGAATGGGGCTTGGGGTAGCACTTGCCTATGATCCATCAGATGCCAGAGACTTCGCCACTGTTACCGGGTTTGCTCTTTATGATTATGATGCCATCTGGCCCCACAGAGCCCCTGAGTCCCTGCGTTTCAAGGTGGAGGGCAGCCTGGGAGGAACCCTGCGTTCTCCTCCAGAGATTCTGGCTTCAGTCGGATTTTTGGCCCTGTACTATCTTGACGGTTTGAGCAGCAGGTTTGTTCGTCCTTATATTGAAGGTGGTGTAGGGCTTATCTATACAGAATACAAGGTCAAAGAGCAGGGCACGCGATTGAATTTCAATCCTCAGGCAGGAGTTGGGATTGAGTTTGCCGGGGACCACAACCTGCAGCCCTGGATGTCCGTTCGCTTACATCACCTTTCCAATGCAGGGTTGAGCAGTGATAACCGAGGGGTTAATTCCCTTGTCATTAATATGGGATGGTTTTTTTAAGCACTGTTTTTTTGTCTAAACTAAATAACAGGAGTAAAGTTATGACCAGGAACATCCTTTCTTCTAAATCTTTTTCTCTGGCCAAGTTGTTGCTCTATCTTTGTCTGCCTTTTATTCTTGCCACCCTGGCTCTGGGCTGCCGCGGAGCAAGCAGTAACCTGCATGCAATATATGCAGATGAACCGGAGGTATATACCAAGTATAATATCCATGCCCAGGACAGCGGGCGTGATATTAAAGCCAGCTATGCCGGATTTGTTGATCCGGGAGATGGGCATATCATCATTCCAGCTGGATCCGAAATAGAATTTCCTGATAGGCGCGCCAGAAGAAACGGGTTTTATTTCAAGGTAATGGATACAGGCCAGATGGTGTTTTTTGAATATCACAGTGGACGCATGGAAATGAGTGAAGAACAATATGTGGAACTGATCACCTCGGATGAGCCGGTTTCTATTGAGGGTTTTTCCGAGATTGATCAGAAAGGCATTGAAGCCGGCAAGGCTTTGGAAGGCATGAGCAAAGACGGAGTACTCACTGCACTGGGTTACCCTGCAAAACATAGAACACCTTCTCTGGAGAGTTCGAGCTGGACCTATTGGCGCAACAGATTTGTTACAAGTGTAGTTGAGTTTAATGCTGAAGGATATGTAGAGAATGTAAGACAGTAGTTATAGTATATGCTGCTGTGTTTGTGAACCGTATATCAGTTTAAAGCAACAGCGGAAATCAGGCAACAACAAAGTCTAGCTCAAAAATAAGCAAGCTTTTTTAGGCTTGTCAGATATATTTGTTGCTGCCTGCTCTGCTCCAATCATCAAGGGATTGCCATGCATGCACAAAACAAACCGCGTACTGCCCTGGTTACAGGCGGCAGCAGGGGGATAGGAGCGGCTACAGCAATAATGCTGGCCCGGGACGGATTCGATATATGGCTGAACTACAGAAGCAATCATCAAAAAGCGTCTGTAGTCAAGGATTCGATTGAAATCCTGGGGCGAAAATGCCAGCTGCTGCCTTTTGATGTGGCGGACCCGGAAGCTGCCTTTTTAGCTCTGGAGCCTGTTTTGGAAAAGGAAACTCCTTTTGCCGTGATCAACAACGCCGGGTATGCAGCTGACAAGTTGATGCTGACTATGGATTATCATGATGACTGGAGAAAAGTTTTGGATGTCCATCTGGACGGATTTTTCCTGGTGACAAAGCTGGCCTTGGAAAAAATGCTCCGCAAGCGCAGTGGACGCATAGTCAACATTGTTTCTACCGCAGGTCAATCTGGAATGCCCGGCCAGACTAACTATGCAGCAGCCAAATCAGGGCTGATTGGGGCTACAAAGTCTTTAGCTCAAGAGATGGGAAAACGAAATATCCTGGTGAATGCAGTAGCCCCAGGATTTATTGAAACCGACATGACTACAGATCTGCCCTGGAAAGAGATGCTGCCGCGAGTGCCGCTGAACAGGATCGGGCAGCCGGAGGAAGTTGCAGGCGCAGTATCCTTTCTTTGTTCGGACAAAGCTTCATATATCACAGGGCAAGTTATTGCTGTCAATGGAGGCATTTATATGTGATTTTTAATATTTAAAATATATTGCAGGAGAAAAGTCATGAAAACCTTAATTCGTATGGTATCGATTGTAATTTTATCGACAGTCTTATTAGGGTGTGCATTTGGAAATAAACATAGTTACCATGATGCTATTGCAAACATTAATATTGAGAATACTATAGCAGTTGCTGTAACTGCCCACGATCAAAGAGCATATATAGTCTCTGGTAATAAAGACCCCGATTTTGTTGGACTGCAGCGAGGCGGATATGGTAATCCTTTTGATGTAAAGACTGAAAGCGGTAATTCCCTTGCCGATGATATGTCAAAGTCATTAGCGAATTCTCTTGTAGAGAGAGGTTTCGAGGTCCAATATATATCTGTTTCATCCAACATGGATAAAGACTCTGTTATTGATAAGTTAAAGGAAAAAGGATCAGACAGATTGTTAGTTATGACAATAAATGAGTGGAAAAGTGATACATATAACAATACCGCGCTTATATATGATATGAAAGTTTCGATATTGGATGGCGCAGGAATGCAACTAGCAAGTAACAGTATTAAAGGGAGAGATAATTTAGGTGGAAGTTTCATTAATCCTGCTGGGCATGCTAAACAAGTCATTCCTAAAGCATTCACAGATAAAATTGAACTTCTTATTAATGATAAAGAGATACGTAATGTTCTTCAATATTGAGTGATAAGTAGTGGCTTTTTTTCAAAATAAAAAATAATATTATAGCTTAGAATTAAATAATAATAGTTTACCATTCTATCGATATGTACTCTGATGGTTCAGTTTTCCGGCAAACAGGTCTTAAATATTTGCTTTTATACCATAGAGTGACAGATAGATCAAAACCTTTACTCTGTTTTATAACATTTCATACTATTTAACACTTGCTTTGAATCAATTTCGGTGCATATCACATTAATGGCGTGATTTATTAATCAATCTTCAGGTGTGACTATGTCGTTAAGGCATTTTACTTTGATTTTCTTAACCCCATGACACTAGATCTTCGTCCGCGGGTTTCGATTGTCCAGCTCTCAGGTGGTAAACAGTTACTTTTTGAAAAAAACTGTTTCTCTATATAATAATAAAATATACAGGTTTTTTATGATGCATAGGGTCGTTGTAACCGGCGTGGGAATTATTTCCTGCCTGGGCAATGATATAGATTCCGTAACCACAGCTCTTTACAAGGGGCAGTCCGGGATTGAAGTTGATCCGCAAAGACAGGAAATGGGTTTTATCAGCCCATTGACTGGAGTGATTCGAGGTTTTGAGCCTACCAGATACCTGGGCCGCAAGCAGCGTAAAACCATGCCCGATTTTGCTGTCCAGGCGCATGCCGCTGTCATGGACGCCCTGGAAATGGCTGGAATCGATCCTGAGCAGCTGCGCGATGAAGAGACCGGACTGATTTTCGGATGTGATTCCAGCTGCCAGGCAGCAGTGGAGCAGGTGGACTATCTCCGCAGGCTCAGGGATACCCGTTCTCTGGGTAGCGGGCTGATTTTCAGGTCCATGACCTCCACCATCACCATGAACCTGAATACTTTGCTGGGTGCCCGGGGAGCTTGCTGGTCAATCAGTTCGGCCTGCTCCAGCGGCGGCCATGCCGTGGGCCAGGCAGCAGATCTGATCGCCCTGGGACGTCAGAAGAGAGTGATCTGCGGAGGCGCCCAGGAAATCAACTGGGAGTCCATGTGCAGCTTTGACGGCCTCGGCGCCTTTTCCGGCAGAACTGATGAGCCCGGGGGGGCAAGCCGACCGTTTGATGCTGGACGTGACGGCCTTGTGCCCAGCGGCGGAGCAGCTGCGATTATTCTGGAGCGTTATGACCTGGCCCGTAAACGAGGCGCCCTGATCCTGGGAGAGGTCATGGGGTATGGTTTTTCCTCGGACGGGCAGCATATTTCATCCCCCAGTTCCGACGGTCTTGAACGGGCCATGCGTTCCGGCCTGCATCAGGGGGGGCTGAAGCCTTCGGATATCGATTATATCTGTGCCCACGCAACCTCAACCCCCTCTGGAGATTCGGCAGAAGCCGGGAGCATCACAGCTATTTTCGGGGAACACACCCCGGCTGTTTCATCTTTGAAATCCATGACCGGCCATGAACTGTGGATGTCGGGCGCTGCCCAGGTTGTATACTGCATATTGATGGCCAGGAACGGATTTGTTGCCCCGAACATCAACTTTGAAGAGCCGGACGAGACCTCGGCCAAACTGGATATAGTAACAGAGTCCAGGCACGCCGAGCTTCGAAGTGTACTCTGCAACTCCGCCGGGTTCGGGGGCACCAATGCCTGCATTACCCTTGGTTTCGGAACATGAAATACGACTATGTAGTAATCGGATCAGGCATTTCCGGCCTGGTTTCGGGAATAATCCTGAGTAAACAGGGGCTAAGTGTAGCTGTTCTGGAAAAGGCTGCCCAGCCTGCTCCCCTGCTGAGAGGGTTTAAGCGCCGGGGGATACATATTGATACGGGTTTTCATTATACTGGTGCCTTTGCACATGGCGAAGCCCTTGACAGTTATTTCCGCTATTTGAACATTGCCGAGGATCTGGAAAAAATCCCCTATGACAGTGAGTGCTTCGATTCGTTTTACTTCACAGACGATGATTACAGTTTTTCCTTCCCCTTCGGGTACGAGCGTCTCCGGGACCGTTTGTGCTCCGCCTTCCCCCATGAGAAGAAGGGGATTGATTCCTACCTGCACACGGTCAGCGAGGAGTTCAACAGGTCTCCGCATTTGAACCTGGACATCTCCTCGAACAATATATTCATGTACGACCCATACTCCAGCCAAAGCCTCAATTCATTCTTGCAGGGTCTTATCAGTAATCCCAGACTGCGCTCCATTCTCTCCATGCATTACCTTCTGTACGGGACAGAGCCGGGCAGGTCTTCCGTGTCTGTTCATGCCCAGGTTGCGGGGTCCCTGTACAGTTCAGTACACGGGATCAAAGGGGGGGGGCGCACCCTGGCAAAGACGCTGCTGCAGCGTCTCAGGAATCTGGATGCCGACATTTTCAGCAGGAGTAATGTGGCCAAGGTCATGGTCAGGGCAGGCGAATTTCAAGGTGTTGAACTCGCAAACGGGGAAACTGTTCAAGCAAAAGGGTGCATTTCCAGCATTCACCCCAGGGCATTATTGCCCCTGGTGGAAGAGACAGCTTTCCGTCCCGCAACCAGGCAACGCTTTCAGGCTTTTGAGGACACTACCTCGGCGTTCATGTTTTCTGCGGAGCTGGAGCAGCTGCCTGAGATGCTCAGCAGAAAAAATCTCTTTCTTTGTCCTGACGATGATCTGGATACCTATTGTCACCTGGAGCGTGCCATCGAAAAAAGGCCTTTTTTCTTTGCCTCTGCCGGCCTGGAGAATGAAAAGTCGCGACCGGGCATGATCATGCTTTGTCCGGCGTCAATGCAGGAGATGTACCCCTGGCGGGACAGCCTGCCCGAGCATCGACCGGAGTCGTATCTAGAAATGAAGCAGGCGCTGATGCAAAGAGTCCATGATCATGTCCTGCGCAAGGTTCCTGCGATCCATTCCTTAACCATGCTGGATTGCGCAACTCCGCTCACGTTCAGGGATTACGCCAATGCGCCTTCAGGATGTCTCTACGGGATCAAACAGAAATACGGTCAATTAAACCCCACTCCCCTGAGCAAGATCAGAGGGCTGTATTTAACAGGTCAGGCCCTGACGGCGCCGGGTATTCTGGGGGGAACCATCTCAGCTTTTCTGACCTGCGGTGTCATTCTTGGCCAACAGAAACTTATCCAAGAGGTCCGGAAATGTCGCTGAACCGAGTCGTGGTAACCGGGATGGGCGCTGTTTCTCCTTATGGGATGGGCGCCGACATCTTATATTCTTCGTTAAAAAAGGGTGCCAGCGCCATCAGGCAGGTGCCTGACCTGGAAACGGTCAAGGGTTTGCGGTGTCATATCGCCGGGGTGGTTCCGGACCTGGACGAAAAACAGATTCCCCGGAAGTTCAGAAGGTCCATGTCCAGGATGTCTGTTTATTCCACTCTGGCCGCCATGGAAGCCCTGGAAATGGCAGATGTCCGGGAAGAGCAGCGCCGTTCGGAACAGACTGGAGTCATTATCGGCACAACAGTAAGCAGCCCTCAGACTCTACAGGATTTTTTCTCCGATTATTTACAAGACTTCTCTGTTGAACGGGTCAAGTCATCTCTTTTCTTTAAAATCATGGGCCACAGCTGTGCCGCCAATGTCGCACAGTCCCTGGGCATCACCGGCCGAATCCTGGCTCCCTCTGCAGCCTGTGCCACAGGAGTGCAGGCAATCGGCCTGGCCTTTGAGGCAATTGCACTGGGACGTCAGGATATTGTGCTCTGCGGCGGGGCTGAAGAACTGCATCCGTTGACAGTGGCCATTTTTGATATTATCAATGCAGCATCGACACAGTTCAATACCGTCCCTGACAGTTCTCCACGCCCCTTTGACGAAAGACGTGACGGAATAGTATGCTCCGAGGGATGTGGAATCCTCGTTCTGGAATCCCTTGATTCAGCTTTGAGCCGCGGGGCCTCGATACTGGCGGAAATTGTCGGGTTTGCTTCCAATACAGATACTTCGAACATCTCCACTCCCGACTCCGCCCGGATAGAGCAATGCATGCGCATGGCTCTGGCCAGTGCAGGAGTTGGTTCTGATGAAGTAGATTATGTCAATGCGCACGCCACGGCGACAACACTGGGAGACTCGGCCGAATGCAGAGCCATAGAACATATATTCGGAGCAGATATTCCGGTAAGCAGTTTCAAGGGGCACTTCGGGCATTCGCTGGCTGCCAGCGGTTCCCTGGAAATGATCGGCATGCTCAATATGTTGCAGGAGGAGGTCTGCCTGCCGACTCTGAACCTGAACATTCCCAGTGAAGACTGTGCCATGGTCCGCCACGTACAAACGCTTGAGTCATGTGCCGTGAAAACGGCGCTCAAAAATAACTTTGCCCTGGGCGGAGTCAACACATCTCTGGTTGTAAGGAAATACGTATGACGCAGCAGCAAATCATTGAAACCGTAAACAGAGCTCTGAGCGAGGAGTTTGAGCTTGAACCGGCGGACATGAGTCCGGAAGCACATCTATACAACGACCTTGGGCTGGACAGCCTGGATGCCGTGGACATGGTTATAGTGCTGGAAAATGCCTTTGGTTGTAAACTCAGGGATGAAAAAGCCATCCAGAACATACGGACAATGGGTGACCTATACGCATTTATCGAAGAGAAGAAAAAGGAACTGGAATGACTGACCCTGTCAGGCCTTCCGGAACCGGCCCCTCCAGGACCGTGTTGCGAAGCAGCCGCAGCCGATTGAGCATACAGGC